>CALVYS010000005.1 GCA_944372355.1 uncultured Clostridia bacterium
TTCCAGTGGCCACTGGAACAAAAGTTAAAAATTTTTTGTAAATTTTTAACTTGCGCGGCAGAGCCGCTAAAATCCGTGCGTCTGTCGTTAAAAGCGAAAGTTACGCAGCAAGTGACAGCTTTTTTCAGCAACTTGATTTTAGCATAAAAGTTTTCAATTTGCAAGTTTTTATAAGCCCTTGCAAAAAGATGTCATGCGGGCAAGGTGAAAATTATATAATATTGTATGAAAATTCGCAGAAAGCTTTTGAGACTTGCTAAAAAGATTTCAAGAAACAGAAAGCTGGCTCTTCACGAGGTGTCACAGTGGTATATGCGTGCCAAAGATATGGCTCTTCAAATCGAGGAGATCGCGCCTTTTTTTGCAGGTAAAAAAGTGGTGTTTTTAGGTGATGGCGATGGAATTTCAATTTTGCTTGCCATAGCTGCTTCAAAAGGGTTGGTTGAGGGGCCGACGCAAATCTGCGTGCTTGACATTGATGAGCGTGAACTCGATTTTTATTCGCATTTTGCAAGCAAATTTAAAGTAAATTTAGCTTTTTCGACGCAACTTTACAATGTTTTCGACAAGCTGCCAGAGCAGTTAAGACAAAGTTTTGAAGCATTCTACATTAATCCGCCTTACAGCAGCGCAACAAACCCAAAAGGGCTGGGGTTCACATTGTGGCTTGAAAGATGCTTGGAGCTGTGTTCGGCAAAGCCGATTGGTTGTGTGGTTCACCCAATTTATGACAATCAAACCCATTGGATAGGTGAGGTGGAGCAAGCGATCTTGGATTTTGCGAAAAAAGGTGGCTACAAAAAAGGTGAATGCGTGCACTATTATCACGGCACACAGGCCATTTCCGCCAACTTGTTTATAACTTCCTTTGCACGCAAGCGGTCGAAATATCATGCGGCGCTTATTCCAAGAGATATCGCCGACAATCTTTATCACAACTCATTGCCACTTCCGCATTACATTTTTAACGATGGTTCAAAATATGGAAAATTTGACTATAATTGGTAAAAAAATCGCAAATTTTGCGATTTTTTTCATTTATTTTATATAATTTGTTTTAATTTTTTGTGGAATGCGAGGTGGAAGAATTTTGTTGTTTTTCCCACATTCGATGCATTTTAAAATCCAAGCCATATTTCTTCCAAGCACTTGCATGGTTTGAACACCTTCTTCGTCTTTTAAAATTTCTTCTGGGGTGTTGCCATGAATCATGTTCCAGTAGTTTGAAGAGATCATTGGCATAGAGTAAAATTGTGGATATTTTTCCAAAACCTCCAAACTGCTGGCAGCGCCGCCTCTTCTGCATGAAACAATGCATGCAGCAGGTTTTTGAGCAAAGTCATTGCAGCAGGCAAACAAACGATCCAAAAAGCTGATGAAAGTGCCGTTTGGCGAAGCGTAATAAACAGGCGAACCGAACACGAAGCCATCATATTTTTTTATTTCGGCGGCGATTTTTTGAACAAAATTTTGGCTTGCATCGGAAGTCGCTCCAACCCCCGAAATGTTTTCCTTGCCAACGCAGATTATTTTGCTTTTAATTCCATCTCTTTCAAGTTCGTCGGCAATAATTTTTAATGCCGCATTTGTGCAACCATTTTCACGTGGACTTCCATTGAATAACAAAACTTTCATATTTTTCTCCTTTTGATAATTATATCAAAACTCAGATGTTTGCAAAAGAAAAAAGCTTTCATTTGAGAGCTTTTTTCTAACAATTTGTCTAAATCTTGATGGACTGTTTAATTGAGTCTGTCAGTTCTTCAAAATTTCATAGCCATCTTTGGTGTCTTTGATGGTGAATCCTTTTTTAAGGATTTGAGCGCGCAATTCGTCGGCTTTTGCGAAATCGCGAACTTGTTTGGCGTCCCATCGCTCTTTTGCAAGCTGTTGCACGGCGGTTGGAATAATTCCATCTGTGAAATCGAAACCT
The DNA here is from genome assembly GCA_944372355.1 of uncultured Clostridia bacterium. Classification (GTDB taxonomy): domain Bacteria; phylum Bacillota; class Clostridia; order Christensenellales; family UBA1242; genus Caccovivens. The sequence goes on from CALVYS010000005.1 coordinate 1,934, forward strand.
AAAACGGCATTAAATTTCATAAGCAAATCATAGATTCTTCGGTCTCTTGGCAGCTTCAACATTGTCCAAATCACGCCCAGTGCTTTTGGCAAGTTGAGATCGTCATTTATCGCTTCCAAAAAGGCCTCTTCAACTTTTTGTGGCTTGATTTTTGTGGTTTCGCCTGCAATTTTATGCTCATTTGCAATCGCTTTCATGGATTTGAGGGCGTTTTTTGCAGCTTCCAAGCCGTCCCATGTGAAATTCTGTTGTTTTGCATAGTGAGCGGTGAAGAAGAAGTAGCGGTAATCCTCAGGGCTGAAACCTTTCTTTTCAAGGTCGGCAAGTTTGTAAACATTTCCAAGTGACTTGCTCATTTTTTTGGAATCGATGAGCAAATGTTCAAGGTGCATCCAAATTTTGACAACTTTATGTCCAGCATAGCAGTCGTCTTGTGCGATTTCATTTTCATGATGCACTGGCCTGTGTTCGACACCGCCGGTGTGAATGTCGATGTGTTCGCCCAAAAATTTCATGCCAATCGTGCTGCATTCGATGTGCCAACCAGGATAACCTTTGCCCCAAGGGCTATCCCATTTCATGATATGGTTTTTTGGGGCCTTGATCCAAAGTGCGAAATCCGCTGGGTGGCGTTTTTCATCGTCGATTTCAATTCTCGCACCAGCCAGTTTGTCGTCAAGGCCTGAGCCACCAAGTTTTCCATATTCAGGGAAGGTGGCGATGTCGAAATAGATGCCCTTTGAGGTTTCGTAAGCATGGCCTTTTTCAAGCAGAGTTTTGACAAAAACTATGATTTCTGGGATAACGCTGGTTGCTGGGCAAATATGTTCTGGCATGTCGATGTTGAGTTTTTTCATTTCGCCCATAAAAACGTCGGTGTAATATTTTGCAATTTCTTCCGGTGTTTTATGTTCGCGCTGGCTTGCAACGAGCATTTTGTCCTCGCCCTCATCTTCATCGCTCGTCATATGACCAACATCGGTGATGTTCATGACGCCGTCGATTTTCAGGCCGTTATATTTCAACACCCTTCGAAGAGCGTCCATAAAAAGATAGGCCCTCATGTTTCCAATGTGAGGATAGCTGTAAACAGTTGGGCCACAAGAATACATTCTTACAACGCCGTCTGAAAGCAAAAGCTCTTCTTTGGCTCTGGTTAAAGAATTGTAAAGTTTTATCATATTTTAAATCCTTTTATTTAGATAATTAATTAATATGTCAAGCGAGCGTTCAGTGTCAATGTCGTGGCCTGTGAGCTCGGCGTCTATTTTTTCGTAAAAGTCAGAAAGCTCTTTTTCGCCTTTTTCAGTGAGTTTGAGTATTCGACATCGTCTGTCGATTTCTGCATGTTCGATCGTCAAAAGCCCCTCTCTTTCAAGTTCTGCGGTCAGGAGCGCGAAGTTGGATTTTTTGATTCCAAGCTTTTCGATGATCATGCTGACTGAAAGATTTGAGTAGAGTTTCGCGAATGCGAGGACTTTAAATTTCAGCAAGCCGCCGTCAGTGTTTCTTTTGAGAAGGTTTTCGCACAACGCTTCTATTTCTAAAATTTTTTGTGCTATTTTCATAACTATATTTTATTATAAACATTTTTTTAAATATCGCAAGTGTTTTCGCTTGTTTTTCTCATCTTTCGATGTTAAAATTTATATATGCAAATTGAGGGCACTCTTGAAGAGGTGATTTTTAGAAATGACGAAAACGGCTACACGGTGGCCGTGCTTTCACACAACAAAACACCTGTCACTATCGTTGGAAAGATGATAGCTGCAAATGTTGGCGAGAATTTGACCTTGGAAGGCGAATTTGTGCACAACAAAAAGTTTGGCTATCAGTTTGCCTTTTCAAACTATGAAATCACGCTGCCTCAAACTCTTTCTGGAATCGAAAAATATTTGGCCTCTGGTCTCATCAAGGGGGTGGGACCTGTGACAGCCAAAAATATCGTCAAAACCTTTAAAGCGGACACCTTTTCGATAATCGAAATGGCCCCTGAAAGGCTGACAGAAGTCAAGGGCATCAGCAAAAATAAAGCATATGACATCGCAGCAAAATTTTCAGAACTCAAATCCATACAAAATGCCATCATGTTTTTGCAAGGATACAACATCACGGTGGGTATGGCGCTAAAAATTTTTGACGTTTATGGCTCAAAGACGGTTGAAATCGTCAAGAGAAATCCTTACAGGCTTGTGGAAGATGTGGACGGCATTGGTTTTTTGACTGCCGACCGGATTGCAAAAAGCATTGGAATCCCAGCGGACAGTGCTTTTAGAGCGAGGGCCGGCATTGTGCATTGCTTGACAAATTCCACGGAAAAAAATGGCAACACCTATTTGCCAAAAGCGATGTTGATCTCAAATGCTGCCGAGCTTTTGGGTTTGCATGAACTCGAAGACGAACAGCTTTTTGAGCAAGTGTTAGATGAACTTGTGGAAGATAAAACGTGCATGGATTTTTGGCATGAAAAAGTTGAAATCATCATGCTTACAAAATTTTACAGGTATGAATATTCCATCGCTCAAAAATTGTGCCTGCTCGCCAACGCTTCCAACATGACAAAGTTTGATGTTTCAAGCGAGATAGCAGATTTTGAGCTTAGAAACAAGGTGGAGTTTCACGCCGATCAAAAGCGCGCCATAGAAAGCGCGGTGAACAACGGCGTTTCAATCATCACGGGAGGCCCAGGCACAGGAAAAACCACGATTGTCAAATGCATCATAGAGATTTTAAACAATCACAAAGAAAGCGTGTTGCTGCTTGCGCCAACAGGCCGAGCCGCAAAAAGACTTTCTGACAGCACCGGTCAAGAGGCAAAAACCATTCATCGTGCACTTGAAGTCAATGGTGAAATCGAAAAGGGAAGCAGGTTTGTTCACAACGAAAACAATCCTTTGGAGGTCAGCGCCGTCATAGTTGACGAAGTCAGCATGGTCGACGTTATGCTTATGAGCTCGCTTTTAAAAGCGCTTCCGCGAGATGCGAGGTTGGTGCTGGTGGGCGACAAAGACCAACTGCCAAGTGTTGGAGCGGGCAATGTGCTTGGTGACATGCTCAAAAGTGAAGTCTTTCCAGTTGCAATGCTAACCAAAATTTATCGTCAAACTGATGACAGTTTGATAATTTCCAACGCCCATCTTATCAACAATGGTGTGATGCCTGTCATCGACAACTCCTCAAAAGATTTCTTCTTTGAACAAAAAACCGAGTTGAACGAGATCCATTCCACGATCATCGACATGGTGACAAAACGCATTCCGGCTTACTTAAAAATCGAGCCGTCACAAATCCAGGTGCTCGCACCTCTCAAAGCAGGGGTTTGCGGCATTGACAATTTGAACCGCACTTTGCAGGAAATTCTCAATCCGCCATCACGTTTTAAAACCGAACTGACAGTTGGCACCACGATCTTCCGCGAGGGTGACAAAGTTATGCAAACCTCAAATGATTACAACTTGGTTTGGCAAAAACGAAATGGCTTTGTGATGGAAGAAGGCGAGGGAATTTTCAATGGCGACATCGGCCAAATTGAGCGTATAGACTATCAAACCGGCGAAACCACTGTCGTGTTTGAAGATGGCAGAGCTTGCAATTATGCGCGCACCGATCTTGGTGAGCTTTCTCTTGCATATGCGATCACGATTCACAAGTCGCAGGGCTCTGAATTTGATGTGGTGGTGATTCCGATCATCGCTGGCACCAGCATGATTTTGACCAGAAACTTGATCTACACGGCCGTCACTCGTGCAAAAAAAATGGTGGTGCTTGTTGGAGAGAAGAAAAATTTGCGTCGCATGGTGGCAAACGCCTACACAGTCAAACGCTTTACAATGCTCACAAGTTTGATTAAGGAGCAAGAAAAGAAAATTAAAGAACTTTTTAATTAAAACCGGTATTGACATCTCAAATCAACCGTGTTAAAATAACTTAAAGGAGATTGATATGGTAAATTTTTTAACTAACGAAGAGGTGATAGCATTTTTGGAAGACGAAGGATTAAAAGCTCATTTTGCAGACAAGTTGGATCCAAAAGGCTGCGCATTTGATTACACAGGATTCAGATATTCAAAGGGAGAGCTTCTGGTTATAGTAAGCTATGCGAGGTGCGGTTTGAGCAGAACCACACAAGTGCGTTTGAGCGATGATAATATAACTTTTGACAGCGAGCTTTTCAAGCGGGATTATTTTGAAAAGCTTCAAAAAACTCAGCAAGATCTTTATTACGATTGGATGAATTATCTCGATCAGCTCGAACCTTTTGTTGAAGAGAGAAGAGGTGCTATGTTTGAGGAATATCACAAAGCTGTAAACGGCGAAAATGGTATAACTTTGTAAAGGAGAGCGAGATGATAAATTTTTTAAAAAATAGAGAGATTATAGATTTTTTGAACAGTGAAAAATTGCGGGTTGTTTCATTTTCAACTTGGACAGAGGACGGCCGTGTGCAGGATTTTGACTTAAATGGTTGTGCTTATGAAGAAAACGGATTTGATTATGCCGACGGCATGCTGACCATTCCAGTTGAGCTTGTGCAGGACAAGATCAGAAGATATTTCACATATGTCAAACTCAGCGATTCTGACATCGCATTTGAAAATCCAGCTTTTGAAAAAGCCTTCATCAAAATAACAGGTAAAACCCCGATTGATTTATATGTGGATTGGACAGATTTTTTGGATAGGAAATCGGAGGTTTTGCAACAACGCCAAGACGAGGCAATTTCAACAATATCAAAATAAAAAACAGCGATCACTTCGCTGTTTTTTCTTCACTTTTTTCAGCAATTTCCACGTTGGTTTCATTTTGCTTTTTGAGTTCTGTCAAAATCTGTGCCAAAAGCTCCTCACTTGTTGGTTTCGGCGGAACTGGCGCAGGTTTTTTGGATTCTCTTAAAGCTCTTGTGGCTTCAATCATTTCGCGATGATTTTTTAAGTTCACGCCTTGAGCTTTAAGCTCTTTGCGTTCAGCTCTGGTTGGCAAGGCTTTAAAAGCTTTTTCGGTGAAACCTTTTGCACTCATCACAGCCTTCATGATGAGGAAAAGGATAAATGCGATAAGCAAGAAATCAATCACGGCTTGTAAGAAAACGCCATACTGTATTGCAGTGCCGTTTATGTAAAAGGCCAAGCTTTCAACGGTTTCCGCGCCAAAGATAGAGCAGATAAGCGGCATTAAAATGTTGTTGACAAGTGCGGTCACGATTGCACTGAATGCTGAGCCGATAATGATACCAATGGCCATATCTAAAACATTGCCACGAGAGATAAAAGCTTTAAAATCTTTAAAAAACTTTTTCATACAAATTTCCTCCGCACAAATAATAGCAAAAAAAACAAAAAAAGCAAAAGAAATTTGCTTTCAATTTTCAATTTTGAGGAAAAATTAAACTTGCACGCGTTTTTGCAGGAGTAAAAGGTGGGGCAAAGGACTTTAACATAAAGTGCTTTTGTGGGGCGGAGCTTTTGAGCAGCAGTTTGTTATACAAAATGATGTGCCTTTCTGCCAAAACTGAAATAAAGTTTGTAAGGCTTGGCTTTTCGTATGGGGAAAGATAACAAAACCCCTGCAGGTCATTGACTTTTTTCAAGGTGTTTTTAAAGTAGGCCGCCTCCAAGCTGTGGCGCATGGCACGCTCGACGTTTTCGCTTTTTGTGGAGTAGATTGAGGCCACTTTGGGCACTATGTTGGCCTTTATTGATTTGAGCAGTTTTGGGTTTTGTACTGCAAAAAATATGGCTTGGCAAAGATAGGAAAATCCTTTTTGTGAAGTGGAAATTCCAAGAAAGGCCAAATCTGAATAGATGTTTTCACTGCATTTTATTTCTGCGCTTAGCTCCGGCATAGTTTTTTCTCCTCTTGAGAATTGGTGACATATGTAATTTTAAATGATTTTGAATTTTTTACAAAACACATTTATGAGCACTTTTTGTCGAATTTTTTCACTTTAAAAAAAGTTGTCACAAAAGCGAAAAAATGTTATTATAAAAATATGAAAATAGTGTCGGCAAAATACCTGACGAGCGTTGTGGAGGCAAGCAAACTTTTAAGTGATGGAGTTTGTGAGTTTGCTTTTGTCGGAAGAAGCAATGTTGGCAAATCAAGCCTGATAAACAACCTGTGCTCATCAAAATCGCTTGCAAAAACCTCTTCCACGCCAGGCGCGACTCGAATGATCAACTATTTCGACATCAACAATGGCCAGGCGCGGTTTGTAGATCTGCCAGGCTATGGCTATCACAAAGCAGGCAAGCAAAATGAAAAGATGTGGGCGGGGCTGATTGAAGACTATTTGTTAAACTCGCAGAATTTGAAGCTTGTGCTGTTTTTGCTTGATATACGCCACGAACCAAGCCAGCTTGACAAAATGATGTTTGACTTTTTGTTGCAAACTGGAAGAAATTTTGTGATCGTTGCAACCAAGGCAGACAAGCTGTCCAAAGCGCAGCAATATCTTTCCAAGCGTAAAATCGCGGCCAGCTTGAAGGTGAGAGAGGAGCTCATCTTTCTCCACAGCAGCCTGAATTCGCAGGGCAAGAGCGAGCTTCTTGATTATCTTGACGCTTAAAAGTTTTAAATTGCAAGTTTTGTTTCATACTTATATATGTGAGTGAAGAAAACTGGTCGTTTTGGAAAAAGATTTTAAGGTCACTGCTCGTGCTTTTTGTGCTGGCAGCTTTTTTAACGTTGGTCTATTTTATCCTGGTCTGGACAAATCTGTGGGAAAAATTCAACTCGGTGGAAAAGCTGCGAGTTTTCATCTTGGACCTGGGCTTTTGGGGCAGGATAACGTTTGTGTTTTTGCAATTTTTGCAAGTGACTTTTGTGCCAATCCCTTCCACGATTTTGACGATAGCCGGTTCGATCATATATGGCCCTTTGCAGGGAGGGTTGTTAAGCCTTTCAGGCATATTGCTTGGCAGCGTGCTTGCGTTCACTCTTGGCAGAGCATTTGGCAGAAAGCTTGTCACTTTTATGGTTGGAAAAGAAACCTGTGAAAAATGGGTGAAGTTTCTGTCCAAAGCGCGCTACACCTTCTTTTTTATGATGCTGCTTCCAATGTTTCCAGATGACATTTTGTGCCTGGTGGCAGGCGTCACCAGCATGAGCTGGGCATTTTTTGTGACAACAAATCTTGTTACAAGGCCGATAGGCATCTTCATCACCAGCTATCTTGGCAGTGGCGAAATAATCCCATATCATGGTTGGGGCCTCGTGGTTTGGGCGATTATTTTGGTTGCTGCCATCGTGCTTATGTGGCTTGTGACCAAATATGACAAACAAATCGAGCAGTTTTTTTTGAAATTATTTAAGAAAAAGAAATCTTGATAATCGTTTGACTAATTTTGTAACATTTTGGTAAAATAGAACTGTGAAAAGGAAAACACAAACTTTTAAATTGTTTTTTGGTATGTTATTTGCATGTTGTGGGGCAGTGGCAGGGGGCGTTTTGTTCCCTCGGGGGGGGGGGCAATTTAGCGATTTACAATGCCGAGCCCACAGTCACCGAAAGAAATCAACTTGCAATCGACCTTGCAAATCAAGCGGTTTCTGATGTTGAATCGCAACTTGAAGAGCAAGCTTTAATATATCAGGAAGATGTGGCATTGAGGGTCTCGCTCAGCGAGGCTTATTCTTCCGACCTTGCGACATGGTGCACGGAAGGTGGTGTCGCACCATTAAACAGTGATTCCGACATTTCCGGGCAAGGCCTGCAAAACGACCCTTACTTAATCAAAACGGTGAGGGGTTGGGTTTGGTTTGTTTGTAAATCCACACACATCGTTGAAAGTCAGAGTTATGTTTATGCAAAGCTTGCGGCAGACTTGGATTTTGATGGCTATGTTTACGATTTGATCACAACCAATTTTCGCGGATTCTATGGCTCTCTTGATGGAGATGGCTTTGCATTAAAAAATCTTGCGATATCTTGTCCAGGCTTGTTTATGGGCCTTGGGAGTTTGTTGGATTTGCAAACAATGGAATTGGCTTTGTATGAACAGCGCACCACTGAAATTTTAAATTTAAATGTAGAAACCATAATTTGTGAATATACAGGCACGCAGGACACAGACATTCCTCCATTTGTTTTTGGTATGACAGCCTACAACACAAATTTTGAAAATGTTGAGGTCAAAACTTTTGCTCTTGGCGGGTTTAACGCTGTTGCAGGTTACACATTTGGTGGAATCAATGTTCAAAATTGCAATTTTGATATGAGTGCAGGCGGATCTTCCAGCCAATCGGTTTTGACAAGCGCATTTATGTATGCACTAAGCGGCGAGGGGGTTTCGGCGTTTATGGGGTTGAATGTGACGCCGTTAAAAGACTTTACAAATTTTGAAAACTGCACTGTGAATGTGAGCAGCATTTCAAAAAGCAGCATCGGCGACACGGCGTTTGGCTGTTTTGTTGGTGTTTTATGCGGAGGCTCGGCCGACCTTACAAATTGCACCACGCAAGGGCTTCATTACGCTTTTGGCGGAATGGGCGGAGCTGGTTTTATTGGGAATGTGATTGACAGCAAAGTTAAGATTGCAAATTGTAAAAATTTTGCAACCATCGTCTCCTCGCGAAATCTGTCTGGGTTTGTGGCAAGCTTTCAGGTTGGACAACTTTCCACAGTGGGATCTCTTCTCGTGCAAAATTGCAAAAACTATGGTGATTTGTATTGCATAGGTTCATCTGCTGAAAACATGGCAGCAGGTGGAATTGTGGGAAGGGTGGATCAAGAAAATGGTTCAGAAAGCCTTGTCACTGTTTCAAATTGCCAAAACTTTGGCTCAATTTATTCTGGTAATTGCCAGGGCGGCATAATTGGCAGACTTGCAGGCTCCGCCACGATATCTGACAGCGAAAATTATGGAGATTTGAAGTTCGTGCTTGTAGAAATTAATCAGGCGGGCATATTGGAAATGGCAATGTTTGGGGCGGCAGCTGGCATTGTGACATCACCATTTTGGTCAAGTGCAACCACGTTTGTGCTCAACATAGAAAATTGCAACAATTTTGGAAATATAGAAACCAATCCAAGAACTTACGACTATGTTTACGAAACTTCAAACGGACAATACCGCCATAGTGAAGGCACCGTTGCCGCAGGAATTTATGCTGGCACAAGCTCATATTTTGGACATGGCACTGGCACTGGTACAAATCCGTCAGGCATCGACGTTGTCAACATCACAGACAGCAAAAATTTTGGAGATATCAGCGCAAGTTGCAATTTTGTGGCGGGAATAATGTTTGAGTATGGCTATCAATGCACCGCACGTCTGCTTGAAAATTGTGGAAGTTTTGGCGACATTTTTGTCATCAGCAACAACAGTTATGTCAGCCCACTTGTCTTAACTCAGATGCTAGCACTTGGGAATGTTATCATTTCAAACTGTTATGTGGAAGCAAGTGCCATTTTGCAAGAACAGCAAGATTCAGATGGAGATATTGTCTCATCAGATAGTTCGTTGGTTGGCGCGCTCTTGCTCAATCCGCTGGCCGGTGGAATGAGAAACCTGGAAATTTCAAATGTGCAAATTTCTTTTTCTATCAACCTAGAAAATTTGACCGCGTTGTCAGCCGATGCAAATGTTTTGAACAATTCAGTAGGAGCCTCCACGCCAATTGATTTTGGCTATGTCGAGGGGCAAACTGTTGGGTCAGTGAGCAATGTTTTGGTGGATTTGAATTACATCTTTCCGGACTATTTTCAACCAGAAGAGAAAAACTATTCCAGGGAATGGACCGACATTTCAATAGGTCAAAGCATCTTGATTGATGTGGAGTTTTGCAAAAATCAAACGCGTGAAGATGTTTGCAAAAACTATGTTCACACAAACGATCAGACCCAGCCTTTTTCAACAAGCGATTGGTTTTTTGATGAGAAACTCAACAATGGCATGCCAATGCTGAGAAGTTTCTATTTTCTTGCAAACAATCTGACCGATCAGCAAGACGTGCTTGCACGGCTTTTAGAACTAGGTTTCACACCACAAGCCTAGTTTTTGGTTATGGAAAGGATCACGCCTTCCTTGATTGCGCTTGGGGTGATGTAGTTTTCCACTAAAATTTGAGTTGGATTGACATCAAACTTTTTGGCGATGGAGTTGAGGCTGTCGCCTTTTTTTACAACATAAAACGGAACATAATTTTTTTGCATTTTTCACCTCTTTTGTCTTTATTGTATTATTTGGAAAAGCTTTTTAATACATTAAAGTGGAGGAAAAATGAAGTCTCTTGTCAAAACAGTTGTGCTTATTACTGGGTTTTCTGTGCTCACCAGAGTGGCGGGCTTTTTGTTTCGAATCTATCTTTCACGTGCAATAGGGGCGGAGGCTCTGGGACTTTATCAAGTGGCTTTTTCGGTTTTTACAGTGCTCATGACAATCATCAGCAGTGGACTGCCTTTTATCATATCTCGAATGAGCGCGTCTTATCGAATCGGTGGAGACAAAAAGCGCTCTGGCAAGCTTGTCAGCTCTGCATTGATTTTGGGGTTGGTGATAAGCTTGACAATTTGCGGTTTGGTTTTGCTTATGCGCAATGTTTTTGCCGGATTGTTCACCGATGAGGCCTGCATTTTGATTTTGATAGCACTGTTGCCAGCACTCGTCTTTTCAGCAGTTTACAGCGTTTTTCGTGGTGCGCTTTGGGGTCAGGACAACTATTTTGCCCTGTGCGTCAGCGAATTTTTTGAGCAAGTGGTGCGAATTTTTGTTTGTATCTTGCTGATTGCCCCGGCTGCAAGCGTCATCACAAAAGCGGTTGATGTGGCCTGGTCGCTGACAATAGCGTGTGGCCTTTCGGCTCTGTTCGTCGTTTTGCTGTATTTCATCTATGGCGGAAAAATGTCAAAGCCTGGGAGGGAATACAAGGAGCTTATTCGAAGGTCGGCACCAATCACAGGGGTCAGGGTGGCGGGCAGCCTTGCTCAACCTTTGATTGCACTCATCATTCCATTGCGTTTGACCGCGATCGGCTATTCATCTTCGCAGGCGATGAGTTTGTTCGGCGTGGCGGTTGGAATGACGATGCCTCTTCTGTTTGTGCCAACAACCCTGATTGGTTCGCTTTCCACCGCTCTGGTTCCTGACATTTCCATGGCGGTTGCAAAAGATGATGCCGCGCACATAGCTTCGCGCGTTCGATCCTCGGTGGTTTTTACCCTTTTTGTTTCGGCCATGGTGGTGCCACTTTTTGCTGGCGCAGGTGAAATGATCGGTGAATTTTTGTTCGGAAACACTTTGAGTGGGGTGATTTTGGCCTCATCTGCTTGGATAATGATTCCAATGGGGATCACGAACATCACTTCATCTCTTCTCAACTCGTTGGGATATGAAATTCGCTCGTGTGTGAACTATTTTGTTGGAGCGATTGTGATGTTTGTTGCCATGTGGTTTCTTCCAACCCTTTGCGGAATCAATGCACTATTTTGGGGAATGGGGCTTTGCATGTGCACAACGGCAGTGTTAAACTTTTTTATGTTAAAGCGCAAAACCAAGGTGAAGTTGAAAATTTTGAAGCCGCTTTTGATTTTGATTGCAATCACGCTTCCTTGCGCAGCAATCACCTCGTTTGTTGGTGAGCTGTGTGCGATGATCTTGCCACAATTTTTGTCAATCATCATCTCTTGTGGAGTGGGAGGATTGTTCTATCTCTTGCTTTGCATGATTTTCAATGTGGTGGACGTGAAAGGCTATTTTGTGCAGGTTGCAAGCAAATTAAAGTTTAAAAAGAAAGAAAAAGTCGCAAAAGTTTGATAAGAATTCAATTTTTAAGCATACTAACGCCATGTTGACGATAGTTTTGCGAGCGATAATCATTTATTTGGTGGTGCTTTTTGTGTTCAGAGTCATGGGCAAGCGTCAGCTTGGTCAAATGCAGCCTTTCGAACTTGTCCTAACTTTGATTATTGCGGACCTGGCCACAATTCCGATGGCAGAAATAGGCGTGCCAGTTTTGCATGGCATAATCCCGCTGCTCACACTCGTCATATTGCATTTTTTGCTTACATTGCTTTCCAGGCTCAGCACAAAATTTTCTATGATAATCAGCGGCAAACCGGTGATTGTGATCAATCCAAAAGGCATTGATTACAAAGCGCTGAAAAAACTCAACATCACCATCGATGATGTTTTTGAAGCTATGCGTGGGCTTGGATATTTTTCCCTCGATCAAGTTGAATATGCAATCATGGAAACCAATGGCAAGCTCAGTGTTATGCCAAAAGCTGAGGCCGCCCCAGCAACCAATGGAGCGCTAAAAATCAAAACCGAACCGGCTGCGATCCCTGTCACCATTGTCAGCGAGGGCAAGCTGATGAAGGACAATCTCGTATTTGCCAAGGTGGACGAGGAGTTTATTCAAAATTTTTTAAAAGAAAAATTGGGCGACAAGGCAAAGATAAAGAATGTGCTTGTCATGACCATCGACAAAAATGGATTGGTTTATCTTCAAATGAAAAATGGCTCAAAGCAGGTTTTTGAAAATGTGAGGGAAGCGGCATGAAAATATTTTCAAAGGTCTGTTTGGTTTTGATTTTTCTGTTTTTGGTGGCGATGTGCATAGTTGAGGATTATGTCGCATCAACAGCTCTTGCAACTGTGGAAGATGATTGTTTAAGGCTAGAGGAGATGACTGCAAATCTTGACAACATTGTGACGATGGAAGTCGCACTCGCTGTTGACACTTTGGAATATAACTGGACTGGGAACGAAAGCAAGCTTTGCTATCTTGTAAATCACAAAAGCATTCAAGAAATAGGCATGGAAATTGCAAAGCTCAAAGTCTATCAACAAGAAAATGACGTCAAAGAGTTTAGAGCCTCGCTTGAAGCCGTCAAGTTTTACTCGCACAGTTATCTGCACTTTATGGGTGCAAGTTTGCACAACGTTATTTAAAAAAAGCACCATTCGGTGCTTTTAATTTTAATAAACTTTTTCCTTTTTGATTGAAACAACAATCACAACTGCAACCACAATCGCTGCAACCACAGCAGCGGCCACAACAATCCAGATGATGGTTTGAGGTGACATTCCACTTTCTGTCGAAATGGCATCGCTCATCACGGTGTAAATCGGCGACGAACCTGCGGTTGGTGTTTGAGAGTAAATTCTGCAAGTTGCAATCCAGGTTCCCTCAACGCGAGTGTCAAAATTGAAGGTGTAGCCTGTTCTGTAATAAGATCCAGAAGCAAACAGGGCGTTGTCGGTTGCAGGATCCACAATGTCGTCTTCGGTCAGCACATATCGAAGCCCATCTCTTCCTGTTCCTTCAACGGACCAAACCAAAAGGCTGCGATCGACAAACCTATATTCTTCACTCAAACTAAACAGATATGCGCTTTGCATTCCAAGGCTGGAAGGTTGTTCCGCAACGGTGACTGTCGGCTCTGAAAGAGTGTTCACGTCGGTTGGCAAAACTTCAAAAACTGCGCTTGTGACCTCTGCTCCATTGCAAACAAAACTGAAAATGTAAAGGCCCCAGCCGCCATGGGTTTGATAAAGGTTGTCGTCGCTGACAAGCACTTGTGAGGCGCTGTAAGTGTTGCTTGCGTCCATGGTCAAATCATCGATCGTCAGGTTGATAGCGCTGATAATTTGGCTTTTTTCAGTGGCTTGTGCAGAAAAAATGGTGCCGTTTACAGTGTGTGCAGTGTTGAAATCTGCGGTGCCCTCAGAAACCCTTGCAGGCGTCCAAGAAACGGTGTAGGAATAGTTGTAGGTTGAGGAATCTGGAAGGTTTGAAATGTTGAAGCCTATTGAAAAGTTGCGAAGCTCCGACCAGTTTGTAGTGTAATAATTGTAGTCCTGATAAGTGGTTCCGTTGTATTGAATGGAAGAAAGCGTTCCCTGAGGTGCCGACAGAGTTTCGCCATCATAGTTTTGGGCGCTGACGCTGATGTTTTCTGAGTAAGACAAAGAGCTTGCTGCATTCGCAGTCAAAATCGTTGAAGAAAAACTTGCTGCAAGCATGGCAACAAGGCAAGCCCCTGCTATTAAAAAATAAGATTTGTTTAATGATTTTGCTTTTTTCATTTCCACCTCTCTTTGTTTTTGACAATTCAGGTTAATAAATAATAGCATAAAAACAAAAAACTTAAAAATATTTTTGACACATTGTAAAAAAATGTTGCTAAAAATTCGTTTGACTTTTGCAGGGAATTGGCATTATAATGAAACTATGATTGAAGAACTAACTATTGAAGAAACCAAGATTGAAGAAGAGGAAAGCTCAATTCTTTCAAAGGCGATAGTCACGGCCAAAAGTTATGATTGGGTGGAGGAAGAAAGCCTTGCAATCATTTTAAGGCGGCCGCTTGCAAATTTGCAACTTTGTGGCAAAAGTCAGTTGGATTGGGTGAAGCTCGCATGCGGAAAAATGCAAAAAGTTGTGCTTGACGAAGTTAAGGAAGAGGACTTTTTGCAGGCCTTGCGTCCGTATGCTGAAAGCAAAAAGTATATCATCGTGCTTTACAGCGACACTCCGCTGCTGGAAAAACAAACCATAGCAGAGGCGTTGGATTATTTTGCGAGCAAAAACTTGAATGCCATGGTGCTTCCTCGCGGATATGTTTTTGCCGCAGATTATCTGCTTTCAACCGATGTAATCTTCTCTCCGGTTCGCAAGAGTTTTGCACCAGAGCAGTTTGTTTGCGTTTCAACTCCTGACCAAATCAGTCGCGCTTTTGAAGTTTTGAGTCAGAGGATAAGAAACTATCACAAATCAAACGGTGTGGTTTTGCTTGGAGAGGCAAGCATTTATATCGACGCCGATGTGGAAATTGGACCGGGCGTGATCATTGAGCCTTTCAATGTTTTGAAGGGCAACACACTAATTGAAGAGCAGTGCCATTTAAAAAGTGGTAATGTGATCATAGACACGATTGTCAAAAAGGGCAGTATTGTTGCAGGCAAACGCCTTGTTGGGGGAAAGGAAGAATGACAATTTTTATCGGGCTTGGAAATCCTGGCAAAGAATATCAAAACACCTATCACAATGTTGGATTTAAAGTGATTGACGAGCTTTCACGCCGCTTTGACATAAAACTTTCAAAAAAGGGTTGTAAAGCGGTTTATGGAGAGGGAAAAATTAACGGTAAAAAAATCATGCTTGTCAAACCTCAAACATATATGAACCTTTCTGGTGAGTGCGTTGTCATGCTGAAAAACAAGTTTAAGGATGCAAATTTGATTGTGATTGCCGATGACATCGACCTTGAAAAGGGCAAGCTGCGCTTTCGTTTGCATGGAAGCGGTGGAACTCACAATGGGCTGAGAAACATCGTGTCTTTTATTGGAGAGGATTTTGCTAGATTGCGTGTGGGAATCGGCAGGCCGCAAGGAGACTTAAAAGATTTTGTGCTTTCAAACATGGAGCCGGATTTTGAAGAAATCATAATTGCCGCGGCCGATGACCTTGAAAAAAGGATCTGATGGAACGAATTTTAAATTTGCTTAAAACCTCGCCTTTGAGCAAGGAGGCAGAACTTAGCGGGGCAAAATTGGGCGAGAAGGTTTTGTTTATCGCTCTAAAAAAGCGGGGAGTTGTGCTTGTCGCAGATTTTGTCGAGGCTGTAAAACTCAAAAGGGCGTTGATTGCTCTCGGCAGACGCGCAGAAATTGTTTCCTGTGGTCGAGAGGTGGGCACTGAAAAGGACGAAAATCTTGTGCCGTATGCCGAAACGCTGGCAAAGTTTTTTGCTGGCGAGCTTGATTTTGTGCTGTGTTTGCCAAATGCGATCGTCACAAAATTTGACACCAGTCTCTTTTTAAATCCCATCAAAGTTGCGCCTGGTTTAAAGTGGGAGCTTTCAGAGCTTGCCGCCAAACTGATAGACTATGGCTATCAGCGCACTAGCCTGGTTTCCCAGCCTGGTGAATTTGCCGTGAGAGGTGACATTTTTGATATTTTTCCAATCGCAAGTGAAAGCCCTTTGCGATGCGATTTTTTTGACAATGAAATCGAAAGCATCGCATATTTTAATGTAAATGACATGAAAACTGGCGAAAAACTTGAAAATTATCGCATTTTTCCTGCTTTTTTGCCAAAAGGCAAGGCTGATGTCGGCTGCCTTGATGCAAATTTAGTCATCGATCAAAAAGAAAGGCTTTCACAAGCTATAACTGTGCTGCTTGAAAGTTTTAGGGTTATGCAAGGCTTTGAGGAAAGCGATTATGCAAAGTTTGAAGACTTCAAGGCCGATCTGACTTTTTCATTGTCCGGAGGAGTGGAACTGGCAACCGGATCAGAGATCAGCTATGTTCACTCGTTTAACGAGCTTGCCTCAGACATAAAGGCTTTTAATCCACACAAAAACAGGATTTTGCTTTTTGCAGGTGACGAGCCGGCAAAGAAAAGATTAAAAAACTTCTTGCTTGGGCAAGAGCTTTCTTTTTTTGATTATGAAGACTCCGCTTTCATAGAAAATGGAATCTATGTGAGTGAGAAATACTTTCCAAACTCTTTCGAATTGCAAGACTTGGCGATCATCGCGGTGGGCTCTGACAACCTTTCCAAACAAAAGCAGTCGATTTTGGCGACAGCGAAGAAGGAGGCCTTCTATCAACCACAAATAGGCGAATATGTCGTGCATGAATTTCATGGCATAGGCAAATGCATCGGAATTGAGAGAATGAGCCTTGCCGACTATGAAAAGGATTATTTTGTCATTGAATATCGCAATGGTGGCATGCTTTATCTTCCAAGTGAGCAGGCAAGTTCGCTTTCAGCATATGTCGGAGGAGAAGCCGAGCCAAAAATGAACGTGCTTGGTGGGCGTGAGTTTGAGCAGCTCAAAAAAAAGGTGAAAGAAAAGCTTGAAGGTTTTGCTTTGGAACTTATGCAACTTTATAAGCAGCGTGAAGAGAGCAAGGGTTTTGCGTTTAAAAAGGAAGAATTTTTGGAAGATGAATTTGCAAATGCGTTTGAATTTGAAGAGACTCCTGATCAAACCCAAGCGATTGGAGATGTGCTCAGCGATATGGCCTCTTCCAAAATCATGGACAGACTGCTTTGTGGCGACGTTGGTTTTGGAAAAACCGAGGTGGCATATCGTGCGGCATTCAGGGCGGTTGTCAACGACAAACAAGTTGCGCTGCTGTGTCCGACCACGGTTTTAAGCGAACAGCACTTTTTAAACGCAAAAAAGAGATTTGCAAACTTTGGAGTGAGGATTGAGGTTTTAAACAGGTTTAAGACTGTTTCGCAAGAAAGGGAAGTGCTGTCAAAACTCAAAGCTGGTGAGATCGATCTTTTGATTGGCACGCACAAGATGCTTTCAAAAAACGTGGAGTTTAAGGATCTTGGACTGCTCATCATAGATGAAGAGCAGCGTTTTGGAGTTGCGGCCAAAGAAAAAATCAAAAATTTAAGAAAAAACGTCGATGTTCTTGCGCTTTCGGCCACACCGATTCCAAGAACGCTTCATATGTCGCTGACAGGGATCCGTGACATTTCAGTCATCGCCACACCTCCAAGGGACAGATTGCCGATTCAAACATATGTCACGGCGGAGGACGAAGAGATTGTCAAAAGCGTGTTAAAGCGAGAGCTCGCTCGTGGAGGCAGGGCGTTTGTGATTTACAATCGCGTGCAATCTATTTTTAACATAGCTTCTCACATCGCTAAAATCGTGCCAGAAGCAAAGGTTGGCGTTGCACACGGACAGATGAGTGAAAGAGAGCTGCAAAATGCCATAGACAAGCTGTTTAAAGGCGAATTTAATGTGTTTGTTTCAACCACGCTCATTGAAAACGGCATAGACTTGCCGTCAGCAAACACTATGATAATATTTGACGCTGATTTGCTTGGCCTAAGCCAACTCTATCAACTGAGGGGCAGGATCGGCCGCAGCGACAAGTTAAGCTATGCCTACCTGTTTTATAAAGGCGACAAGCTTTTGACCCAGGAGTCTTACAAAAGGCTGGAGGCGATCAAAGAGTTTCGTGAGCTTGGCAGCGGCTTTAAAATTTCGATGCGCGATTTGGAAATCAGAGGGGCTGGAAACATCTTTGGCAAGCAGCAGCATGGCCACATTGAAAAGGTTGGCTACGACATGTTTATCAAACTTTTGAATGAAACCGTCAGAGAACTTTCTGGCAGCAAAACTGTGCAAGAGCGGCCGATTCGCATAGATCTACCTGTTGACGCCTTTATTCCAGAAACCTACATTTCAACCAGTGAGCAAAGAATCAACATTTACATGAGAATAAGTGAAATCGCATCAAGCGAGCAAATGCAAAGCCTTTTTGAAAGTTTGAAAGACGGTTATGGCGATCTGCCTCCTGAAACCGAAAATCTGGCCAAGATTGCCTATATCAAAAATCTGGCATCAAATTTCGGCGTGAAAGAGGTTAAAGCGGCTGCTGGCGAAATCCAGATCGTGCTTTACAAAGATGAAGAGGTTGTGGACAAGAGACTGCTTGATGTGCTTCCAAAACATGGGGCAAGTTTAAGATTTGAAAATTTGCCTATAATCAAATTGCCACGAGCAAAAACCATGTCCAAAACCTTAAATCAAATAATAGAGTTTTTTGAAGATGCCAAAAATACAAATTCTTAAAAAACAGCCTAAAATCACTTGAAAAACTTATAAACTTTTTGTATACTATCAAGGAACTATTTTTACGGAGAACTATGAAAAAAACCAAACTTACAAGCTTAATACTTTCACTGTCGCTGTGTCTGATCATGTGCGTCTCGGTTTTTGCTGGCTGCACATTGGTGACAACAGACATGTCAAGATATTATTCCGAAGTGGTGGCCACGCTTGACTATGAAGATGGCGAGCGCATTGAAATAACAAAAAAAGATCTTTCCATCGCAGTTGCAAATTATGGCTCCTACTATATGCAAAACTATGGAATGAGCGGAGAAGAAACCGTTAGTCAACTGCTGGAAATGGTGATAAATGAAAAGCTTATCATACGCGACGCAGAAAAGTTGGCAAGCGAGCAAAATGGTGGAGATGTGTTGACAACCAAGGAAAAAACCTATCTTTGGGAAACGACTTACGAAACCATTGAAGACAACATCATAAGCTACTATAATGAAATCAATGGCATCACTGAGGAGGATCAAGAAGAGGATTCCACCGACGGGGTTGTGAGCCAAACGATTTATGAAATCCCAGTTTCACTGCAAATGGACAGTCAAGGAAAGTATTCACTCGTTTTAGAAACCACACCAACAACAGAGGTTGAAGATCACGTTTACTGGAATGGCCAAGACAGAGATTTGAGCACGGGAAACGACCTTGATGCGCTTTATGAATGCGTGAGGCGCTTCTTAACCGACAGGCCTGAGTATGCACAAGGTTACAGCCGCTATCTTTCTGAGGCCAAAAGCTCAGAACAGGGAATGGGGCTTTCAACCGACAACGAATCAGTGTTCAAGCGCGAAATTCAAAGGGTTTATGGCGTGCTTTACGATTCATTTATGATTGAAAAGTATGCTGAAATCAATCAAACCAACAATTCTTCTGTGACCATCGAAAACATCTTAAATCTCTATGAAAGCAAAGTGACAAGCGACTACAACAAATATATGGTTGAAGGCGCAACAACCTATGAATCAGACATTTTGGAAGATGCAGGCAATGTTTATTACTTTAAGGAAACCGGATCTCAATTCTTCTATGTTTCGCATGTTTTGGCAAAATTTTCAGATAAAGAGCAAGCGATTTATGACGAATGTCAAAATGTTTTAAACGGCACCAGCACAAAATACACGATTCAAGAAGCTCAAAGCAAGATTGAAGACCTTTATGCAAATCTCGCTTTCCCAGTCAGAGAAAAAAATGAAGATGGCGATTGGGTGGAAACTGGTGAAACCAAATCTGTGAGCGCAGTTTTGCAGGAAATCCAACTCAAACTTGCCACAGCTGGCGACAACGAGCAACTTAAAGCAGAATACTTTGACGAGTTTGTTTACAAATATAACGAAGATGAAGGCATTATGAATGCCGAAAGAAACTATGTGATTGGTGTGGATTACACAACTCCTGACACCGAAAATGACAGGAATTACACAGTTTACTCCAACATGGTTGACTCTTTCACAAATGCTGCGATCGAGCTTTACAATTACGGAAACGCCAAGGTTGGGGAATTGTATGCTGAGCCAATTCGCTCGGATTACGGCATTCACATCATGGTTTTTGAAGGCAAAGTGCAAAACGTGTTCACAAACATCGATTCAAACTTCAACCTTTCAACTTCTGACATCGCTGCGTTGAGCAACACACGAATTAAAGCGGGCGAAGAAAAAACACTGCTGCATGAACTTTTCGATGAACTCAACTCGGACAGATATTCACTTTTTGAAAATATGAACATTCAGTTCTTGCGCGATGAAGTGCAAATAACCCGTTATCCGGATGCTTACAAAGATTTATATTAATAATAAAAATAACTCTTGTTTAATTTGACAAGAGTTTTTTTATTTGATAGAATTATCAAGATATGAACGACGAGCAAAGCAAGTTACAACCAGCAGAGGAAGAGAAAAAAGAAGGGCAGCCTTCTAATTTTTCACAACTGGAAATGGAAGTTAAACCCATGACAAGTGAAGAAAAGGCGAAACTTGACGAGGCTCAACAGGCTGTTGCAAAGCGTAGCGGAAAAAACAAGCGTGCATGGAACATTTCAATGTTTTTTCTCAACGTTGGAATCATCGCCGGCATTTTGTTGTATACGCTGTTTACGAATGAGTTCACTCCGCTCAGTGAGATAGATGTCAACGTTGAATGGTTTTTTGTTGCTTGTTTGTTGTATGGTGTTGCGTTTTTGTTTGATTCTGCCTCAGTGTCTTACTTGTTAAAGAAAAATTGTGGCAAGCCTCGGTTTGTTCTTTCTATGAAGGCGACGATGTGTGGAAGATATTATGACGCCGTCACGCCGCTGGCAACTGGTGGGCAGCCATTTCAAATGACATACTTGTCTTCTCGCGATGTGCCTTCTGCTGCAGCACTATCTGTGCCTATGGCGAGAATGTTTTTTCAGCAGCTGACATGGCTGTTGTTGTCGGGTGTGTGTCTGATCGTTTCAGCTGTTACAAACATGTACAACATGGTGGTGTTTGTTGCAGCTATTATCGGTTTCGTGCTTGCATTTTTAATGATGTCAACAACGCTATTTCTTTCTATAAGCAAAAAAACTGGAAAGGTGCTGGTTGTCAAAACTTTGAAACTGCTTCACAAAATGAAGATAGTGAAAAACTATGAAAAGCAGTATCAACGTGTGGCAAAATATGTTGAAGATTATCAAAACATCATGACAAATTATGTAAAATCTCCAAAGGATTTTATATTTATGACAATTTCCTGTTTGGCGAGAGATATTGTCACTTATATGATACCTTTCTTTGTTTTTTGCATGTTCAGTGATTTTGATCCGTCGTTGTTCGGGTACATGATGGTGATGGGCGTCATAATAGACCTGGCTTCAAGCTACACGCCTCTTCCTGGTGGATCTGGAGCCATGGAACTTTCATTCAGCATGATGTTTGGTGCATATTTCCAGGGCGGGCAGTTGTTCTGGGCTTTGATTATTTGGAGATTTTTCTCTTATTACAGCTATTTAATCTTTGGATTTGGAATGGTGACCTACGACTTTTTGTATGGCAACAGAAAATATCGCTGGCAAAAAGTGGAACGCAGTTTGCAACTTGAAAGCAAACAGTTCAAGGAAAATCAGATCGCTCAGTTTAGAACCCAAAGGGCTTACAGACGCAAAAGACAATTAAAGAAAAGTTAGAATAATAAAGTTTAAAAAGATAAGAATAAAACCATGAGAAAGCTTAAAAAAAGCACTTATGGTTTTATTTTTGCAATTATTGTGCTCGTGATAGCTCTTGGAATTACGCTGTATTTGGGGCTGTCTGGCTGGTTTTATTCAAACGTGACAAAGCTTGAATCTGACATGCAGCTTGGACAGACCGTCAATTTAAGTTTGACTGGAAATGAAACCGAGGCGGTGTCCTTTACTGTCAGCGGAGCCTATCTTCCAGGGCACAATTTGCAGCAATATGTCAATGTGACGAATGAGTCTGACAAGCCGTTGTATGTTCGAGCCAAGGCATTCATTTTTTCCTATTCTCTTGGTGACACAAAGGTTGAGCTTGGCATAAGTGAGCATTGGACGGAAAATGGAGAATACTACTATTTTGATGAACCGGTGGAAGTTTCAAACAAAATTGCCGTCTCTTCATATGTGAAACTTTTGGAAGATGAGTTTTATGATTCTCAAAAAAGCTATGTTTTGACGATCGTTGTCGAAGGCTTGGACGCGAGTTTAAACAGGGCTGAAATTTGGGGTTATTAAGAAAAAAACTGTCAATAATTTCGGTATGAAAAAATTGGCAGTTTTTATTTTTGTGGGATTGATTTTAGCTGGGCTCATGTTTGTTCCCAAACAATTTTCAGTTCAAGAGGAACTGATTCAAAAGGCTTTGGTTGTGACGGATTTGGCATCAGCGACTGGCAGCGGTGAAAAGTTTGTGGTCAATGGAAATGATGCAATAATTTGTTTAAACGCTGAAAAATTGCAAGAATTTCAAAAAAATTTTCCGGTTAAAGCGCTGATTTTTACAATCAACAAGCAAGATTTTGCCAAATTTACGCGAAATCTTCAATTACAAACCATCACTCAAACTCAGATTGAAGGCATGCAAGTCACCTATGCCTACACGCCGATGTTTAGCCAAAGCCATATTGCTGACGGCAGAAAATGCAACATTGAAATTGCCGAGAGAGAGGAAGATGTTGTAATAGGCTTTCCAAGCATTGTTACGGGTTACTAAAAAAAATGTATACAAAAATTTTTTGTGTCAATAATCGTAGGCGAGGAGGGAAAAATGGAAATTAGAAAGGATAACAAATTATTCACATTCATGAAAAGGTTTGGGTTTTACATCTTAGGGGGAGTGATCATTTTGGCTGTGATTATTACTGCGATCGTGGCCGGCGTGCTTGGCAGCAGAGGCGATAATGCTGTCGATGTCACAACTGAGCCTATCAGTTTCACATTGCCAATGAATGAGGCCAGCTTGATCAAGGATTATTCCGACACCGATTTGCAGTACAACGAAACCTTGGGCAAGTATCATGCGCATCTTTCGGTTGATCTGACAAGTGAAGATCCAACCGTCATGGCGATTGCCGATGGAACTGTCACTGATGTAAGCTACAAATATCTCACTGGTTACACCGTCACCATAGAGCACACGGACGGCTTTGTAAGTGTTTATTCTTCACTTGATGAGGCTGTTGATGTGAAAGAGGGTGATACGGTTAAAAAGGGAGACAAGATCGGCTCCATCTCAACGTCCGCGGCAGGCGAGGCCACATATGGCGCTCATCTTGACTTAAAGCTTTATCAAAATAATGAAGCAGTAGATCCAAACAACTATCTTTCCTTGCAAGAAAAATAGTTAAATTCGTTCAAAACATTTGTCTTCCGCAAACAATTATGATATAATCGTTTTTGTTAATGGAGGAAGACGATGAAAGAGAAGGTTAAAACATTGATTGCTGATCAGCTTTGCATTTCACCGGAAGACATTGCGGACGATGCAGACATTGTCAATGACTTGGGCGCGGATTCTCTTGATGTTGTAGAAATGCTTATGACACTTGAAGATGAATTTTCAATCAAGATTCCAGATGACCAAGTTGACAAAATCAGAACGGTCAATGCCATCTGCGAAATTATAGAAAAAAATTGAATCAAACGAGGCAGCAACAAAGCCTCGTTTTTTTATTGCAAAATTTGACATATCTCGACAAAAAGCGGAATAGACATAATGCAAGGAGGTTGTTCTGCCGTGAGAGAAGAGATATGTAAAAGAGTGCTTTTGGAAGCTGAATACATCACTGGCACTCGCAGCACACTCAGACAAACGGCCGCTCTGTTTGGCGTAAGCAAAAGCACGGTCCATGTTGATATGTCCAAGAGATTAAAAAAACTAAGCGAAAAAAAATATAAAAAAATAGAAAAAATATTAAATATAAATTTTTCAGAAAAACATTTAAGAGGAGGTCAAGCGACAAAAAATAAATATTTATTAAAATAATTTTTTGCGAAAAAATAATTAAAAAAATAAAAAAATAATAAAAAATGGCCATTTTTTTGCATTTTTTATTATTTTTTTGTTAATTTTCAATTTTCCATAAATTATATCTTTCTGGATTTGTCAATGCATTTAACATGGATTTTTTCGTCCCTGACATTTTGTCTTCAAGGGATGAAAGAAAGTTTTTGACGTCTTGTCTGAGCGTGTAATGATCTGCCGGGCAGATGTTTTTGACAACGGGAAGCGATTGTGCTTCTGCGATGATTTCGCTTTCAAAGGTCAAAAGCAGGGGGCGAATAACTGTCAAATCGGTGCGGCTTAAATAGCTTTTTGGTGGCAAAAGAAAAAGCCGCTCTTCTTGTTTTATGCTCATCAGAAAAGTTTCCAAAAGGTCGTCAGCATGATGGGCCAAAGCAACTTTGTTGCAACCTGCTTTTTTGGCCGCACTGTTAAGGATTCCTCGTCTTAAATTGGCACATAAAGAACACGGATTTTTTTCCTTTCTTATTTCAAAAACAACCTCGAAAACATTTGAGTTTATCACTTGAAATTCAACCCCAAGTTTTTTGCAAAACTCTTCAATTGGCTGAAAGTTCATCTGGCCGTTTGACAGATCCACGCATATCGCCATCAACGAAAAACTGTTTTTGAATGCGGTTTTCAAATTGGCCAGCGCTTTAAGCAGCACCAGACTGTCCTTTCCGCCAGAAACGCCAACAGCGATTTTGTCTCCTGCTGAAATTAAATTGAATTTTTTGCACATTTTTTTGATTTGAGAAAGTATATTTTTCATGCCATAATTTTAATTTATTTTTGCCGAA
Organism: uncultured Clostridia bacterium; assembly: GCA_944372355.1. Taxonomy (GTDB): domain Bacteria; phylum Bacillota; class Clostridia; order Christensenellales; family UBA1242; genus Caccovivens. The sequence goes on from CALVYS010000005.1 coordinate 26,821, forward strand.
TTTGCAAGCTTTTTATTTGACATTTTTTCGTAGAATGTTTTATAATTTTATATATCTAGATTTATTTTACTTTTTTGCGACAAAATTTGATAAAAAGCGTTTATTTAAAAATAATAAAATGGGAGGCAAATTTGAAGAAATATTTATTGGCAGTTTTAAGCGTTTTTCTTCTCGTGGGTGGCGTGTTTATTTCTGCATGCTCAAACAGTGCTCCACAAGCTGTAATCAACGTTTCTTCTTCTGACTTTGTTTCCGAAGATTACATCGAAATCGATTTAAACTCTGACAGGCCTTATGCGCAAGTAACCGCAAGTGTTGAAAATGTTTCCTCAGGCAGGGTGAGCGCCAACAACAACTCAGAAAGCATATTGCAAGCAAGCGCTGCCTACAATTCAGACGCAAACAACACATTGATCACCATCACTGGTGTGAGTGAAGGATTGGGTTATGTTGAATTGCGCAGTGAGGAGGGCGATGGCACAAGGCTTATCACGGTTTATGTTTACAGCGACATATTGGGCATGAGCCAGAAGGCCGATGAAGTTGGCCAAGCCAGCGACCAATATGTTGTCAGAAGTCAGCAGGGTGAAAACCTTGTCAACATTTTGGATTCTGAAAGATATCTGACCTTTCTTTCACGTGAAAATGGTGAAAGCAATCGAAAAGATGTGACATGGGCATTTTCACAAAACCAGCAAAACAATTTGACCGGATTGATTTTGGAAGCAAACAGCCTTGTGGTTCAAAACGGCTACATTGGTGACACGGTTGAATTGGTGGCAAGCTCGGTTTACACAGATTACTCTGCAACCGTTCAGCTGCATGTGCTCTCTCAACTTTCAGAGCCAACTTTGCAGTTTAGCAGAAGTGCAAACTCCAACTTTGGCGACTACAACTCATCGTTTGAAACCCTGGTAAAAAATGACCAGTCAAAAGCAGAATCCGCTCTTTATGTCAGCCTTTCGGTTGAAGCTTCTGAGGACATCGAGGTTTTGCCTGTTGTGCTTGACAGGTTTGGAAACAATGTGACAAATGCACTCACCATCAGGCGCATCAATGAAAGCTCGTCAGGTGGATTGATTCAACGAACCTATGTCGTTGAAGCGGCAAGTGCAGGGTTGGATCCTCAAACATTGACGGTTTACTTTGAAGTTTCTTATCAAGACTACAATTACACTCAAAACAGCCAGCAGTTCCAAGTTTCCTTGGTCGACGTGGTGGATTCCATCAACATCACAACAGATGGACAAACCGTGACCAATGGCGACACATTTGATGTTTACAACAACTACAACAACACCGATGGCTCCGGCAACTATGGCAGGCCTTTCGTTGTTAACCTTGGCCCTGACACTGTGGCAAATGATCAAGCAACCTTTGCAATCAGAATGCGAGAAAATCCAAACGGCAGATTTTTGATATATGTTTCAAATTCAAACAGCAGCTATTACATTCAAGAAAATTTCACACCAGTGCTGATTGATGGAATCACTTACTATCAAAGCCAGCCGATCGCCAATGGTTCAGTGGTGTATTTCAGAGCATCTGGAACCTTTGGAAGTGGTGATGAAACCGATGTTGCATTCTATTCAACTCAATCTGAAAATGTGGCCTTAAATTTCAAATTGCGCAGCTATTTTGCTCCAAGTGCCAATTTTAATTTCAGCAACAATGTCACTTTGGATTATCACATCTCAACACAAACTTTAAATTCTGTCACAATCTCTTTCACACTTGATGAAGTGCAGCTTGCAGACATTGCCTCTGGGTTATACTTGGATCCGACAGATGGAGCAGGCAATCCAAACACCGATTTTGAAGTCAGTGAACTGACAATTGTTGGAGAAACCGGCACTTTCACTGTGTCAAACCTTGAAACCAACTTGACAGGTTCATCACTCACAATCGCTTTGAGGCACAGAAATGGCTTCTATGCTACGGCAAATTTCACTGTTCAGGCTTTTGTGCCTTTGTCAGATGCCGTGCTCAGCTATCAAGGCAACAGCACCAACGCGGTGGCTGCGTCGGGAAACGCTTATCAAACGAGTGGAGGCATTGAGTCGTTCACATTGAACAGGCTTGTGATGACCTCTACAAATTCTTTGGTGTTGAACGTTCGCACCAACACAAATGCAACATTGAGCAGCCCTTACGCTTTTGCGTTTTACAAAACAGACGAAGAGCTTGACGGTTCGATTCTTGATCAGCTTCAAGAAAGCATGCGTGACAATGCTTCCGTAACATTTGATGCGACAACGGGCAGAATGACGGTGAACAATGATGTCAAAGGGTATGTGGTTTTCACCTTTGATGGCTTTGATCAAAAACACAATCAAATCACCGTGCAAAGATGGTTTTATTTGGAAGGCTTCACATCGCCAACCAGTCTGAGGCCAAACCCTCAAAGCCTTTCTCTCATTGCAAGAGATTCGATTTCCACGCAAGATGCATCACTGGCGCAGGGATCGGTGAGAGTGACATTCAGAACCGATGGAAATGCAATCACTTACTATGACGAGAGCAATTTTAGTTTCACTTCCTCCACAGGGGCAAGCGTAAATTTGCTGGAAAAAGGCTATAATTATCAAATAACAAAAATCAGCACAACAGATCAGGTTTTGAGCTTTGACGTCGTTGCAAACACCACAAATGGGTTCAAAACTTTTGTCGATACGCTGGTTGTGGAATACACTGTTTTTGGAAGAACTTATTACGCTACAATTGAAATCAACATAACAAATGCCACAAGAGTTGAGCAGGTTGTTTGGGAAAATCAAACCTCAGATGGTGAAATTTACATAGATCTTTATGCAACAAACTCCACAGACAGGCAGTTCACAATCATAACCTCAACCTTGCCTTTAAGTGCATATAACGACGAATTGACTTACATCTTTGTTCCAGACAGTGGCACAAGCGCGAACCTTGTTTCCATCAACGAGCTTGGCATTGTCACTCCAAATTCGCAAACAGTGGGTGGAACAGGAACCATCTTTGTGCTGCCTAGCGATGCCATAAGGGTTGTCGGCGGCGTGGCTCAAATCGTTTATCTTTCAGAAGTTGATGGAGAGGTTACATCAAATTCAGTCCCTCTTTCAGAGCTTTCCAATCGCTATGATGAAATCATAAACGGCTACTTTGTTTCAGACAGAACAGCCGAAGATGTTACTAATGTTTATTATAGAGATATTATTCTTAGAATAAGATTAACTGTTGCAGATGGCAGAAGCGAAGAGACTGCAACAAGGATTTATAATGCCGCTCAGTTTGCAGAAATAGATCCAAACATGCACTACATTCTCATGTCCTCAATCGAACTTGCAGATTGGGAGTCTTTTGGCGCGCCACTTACAGGATCACTGAAAGGCTATGACAACAACATTTCAATAAGTTTAACGGGCCAGCCAATTTTCAATCAAATTGCCTCAACTGGAAAATTTGAAAACTTCACTTTGTCTGGCGAAGTCAATGGCGGAGGCTTTGTTGCAAATCTCAACCAAGGGTCAATCAAAAATGTGACCATCACCGTGCAGTCATCTACTTCTTCACCAAGTTTGCTCAACGGCGGATATGAATTTGATGGAAATCTTTATGCAGGTGCAATCGTCGGAATCAACGAGGGAAGCATAGGTGCAGAAGATGGCGAAGTCAGAATCGAAGGTGTGACAGTAGACATTGCAACCGGCGACGACCTTTCTTATGCCGGTATGTTTGCCGGAAGCAACTCAGGAGCGATCTCTTACACTTACGGCGAATTCTATATTTTTGATCAAACAGAAAGTGGAGACGATGTCATCAACACCATCACAGCTGCATATGTTGGAGGCTTTGTTGGCAGCCTCACTGGCGGATCAATCACTCACAGCTATGTGTTTAACTACACTTTTGATGGAAACGGCACATTCACTGCCAATGCATTGAATGCCGAAGTATATAGTGGGGCTTTTGCAGGGGCTTACAGTTCAGGCGAGATTTCAAACTCTTTTGCAATGGTCCAAGATAATATTAATTCAGGAATACTAACAAACATTTCAAATTCTTACTGGGGTGTAAGCGACGACACAGGTGACACCAACTCAGAGTATTGGATCGATGCTGGCGAAGAAGGCTTTAATTCATATGTAAGAAACGGCCAGCCTCATCTTCGTTTCTATCAGTCAGAGGCGCTGCTGGATTTAAGCGTGATAGCAGTTCAAACCACTTCAAAATTTTTGCCAGTCAATAATGGAGAAGAGGGTATCTTGTTCTTGCACAGGGTGCAAAACAGTTTGGGCATGTCGGATTCAGCTTCCACAGCGCTGACGCAGCTCAACACCATCTCTTTTGTTGAATTGTTTGGCAACGCAAGCATCGTGGCAACCTCGCTCAACAACAACATTGCAGAGGTTGTTGGCAACAACGTCCTCATCAAAGAAACCGGCGATTTGACATTGCAAATCACAGGCAAACAAGACTACACTCAAAGCAGAGAAATCAACTTTAAAGTCGTTTATGTGGTGGAAGATTTCCAGGCAACCTATGGCGGCATTCAATCCACAGGTTTTGACTTGCAGGAAGGCCAAACCGCAAACATCATCTTCAAAATCAAAAACAGCGTCTATCTTGCAAACGAAACCCAGCCGAGAACGCTGCGTTTGGAAGAAATGAGCCTGACAAACGAGGTTGGCATAGAAGACGACAATGGCGAGACTATCAACTTCGATAGTGAGTTTGTCAACTACACTGTCAACGGCATGGTTGGAACGGTGAGCTTTGGGCTTGGTTTGACTGATGAACTTGAAAACAGAACAAGCGTTATATTGACTTCAAAAATAAATCTGACCGATTTTGCAGATAACGATGCCTACCAAACGGCAATTGAGCAGGCTTTCTCGCAAAGCTTGACCGTGAGACCTTTCCAAGGTGCAAATGAGATTTTGACAAATGTTGACAGCATGACTATAAACCCTTCTGTCACATCAAAAATCACCGTTGTGCTTGCCACAGATTCGAGTGCAGACAGCATCAGTTTGCAACTGTTGAGAAATGGCTCTCCGCTCACTTTTGGCGGAGCAAACAACGGCCAAACATCATTTGTTTACAGTGACGATGGCACCAGCGCAAGCATCTTCTATTCGCAGGCGATTTTAGATATGTCGATTTCAAGGTCAGCCTATGATGAAACCACACAAACTTACACCTATGAAATCACATTTAAGGTGGCGGAAGATTATCGCTCACAGATTGCGGCCAACGAGGATTACACTTTGGTGATTAGCTCGGTTTCTGGCACAGCAAGAAATGAGGGCAGAGAAGTTGACATCACTTTGACAAGACAAGACATCAACTACATCGACATTGCAAACTATGAAGCTTCAAATGTTTCCAACATCAATGGAAACATTGTCTACACTTACCAAACCAATCAAGTTTCGGTGCTTTCACCAGGACGCAGCTCATTTATGGTTGTAAATGTGGATCCAAGTTTTGCTTATTACAACTATATGACTCTCACTTACAGCGCAGTCGACACAACAACCAATCAGCCATCTTCTTCAATCTTGACCATGGCAAAATTGAACGAGTTTTCGGGCGGCGGCGTCAACAACGGCTATGTTGTGGATTATTCATCAAATGTTTCAAATGATGTCATCAATGGTTTGAGGGTGAACAGAGATGACTCTGGCATCTATGTTTTCAGACTGTATCCATCTCCAAACATTGGATCCGACACAACTTTTGTCATCACAGCAGCCTTCTACGATGCAAACGGCAATCAAATTGCACAGTCGGTTTACGAATTGTTTGTTTCCTATCTGCCACAGGCTGAAATTTTGGTTGACGGTCAAAACTCCACAATTCTCGCCAAAGGCGGCACGGCAGAACTTTCCATCTTGTTGCAGCAGGGGCAAGAACTCGACTATTTGACGGCCACGGGAGCAACAGGTGTGACCATCTCTCCAAAAGAGGCTTGGCAGGTTGAAGAATTGAGCAATGGAACCGTGCTTTACACAGCTCAGCTTCGTGCATCGCTGAATGCTTCTGTCAACGGCACAAATGGAACCTTTGAGGTTACTGCACAAGTTTCAAGATATCTCAATGGTGAGACCGACCGCAAAACCTCCACGGCATATGTCACACTTGTGAACTTCAAACCAACCTCAGCAAGCTTGGAGGGAGCTACTTACAACTCATCAAACAACACCTATATGTTTGACACTTATGTTGGCATCACAAATGGACTGACTTTTGATTACAGTTTCAATCCAGAGAGCTATGCTTATGACGCTTCAAATCAAGACGAGGTCGAGCTTGCAAACAGTCTGTATGAAGCAAGAGAGCAGTTTATTCAAGCAGGTTATTATCAAGACGACGAAACCGGCTTTTCAATCAATTATTATAACGGCAACGCCATTCCAATTTATCAGAGATTGGAAATGAATGGCACGCGTCTCAATTTCACGCAGTCTGGCGATGGCGTTTATACTTATTCAAACACAAGGTTCAGATTGACCTACACCGAAGAGCGCAATGATGACAACGAAATCACGAGTGCGTATCTCACCGTGACAGGATTGACAACAACAGCTTCGCCTGTTTATCTGACCCTTGTTGACGAAATCAGATTGGACAGCGACGGCTCAGATGTGCTTTATGAAATAGAAACCAACTTTGCAATCTCAGTTGGAATTTATTCGGATCAAGACAGGGCGTTGCCTATTCGCACAGCAGAAGAATTTTTGAGCGTGGCAGATGAAGGACAGGCAGCGGATTACATCTTGCTAAGCGACATCACCTTGACAAACTACACTCCAATTTCTTCTTCAAACTTCCGCTCTCTTGATGGAAACGGCTACACAATCAACATTGAAAGCTTCAATCTTGAAGGGTCTGGAACGCTGAATTTGGCACTCTTCACAACGATTTCAGCAGATTCTGTCATCAAAAACGTTAGAGTCAATTATTATCAAAGCCAGCCTATAACCATTGATGTAACCTCAACTGGCTATTCAAACATCAACATCGCGGGCTTGGCGATCACAAACAACGGAACGGTGACAAACACCCAAGTTGTTGCTTACAAAACGGCATCGACAAGCTTTACAAATTCTGGTGACATAGGAATCATCGTGAATTATGTTCGCGGTTCAACACCGGTTTACATCGATGCAAATTCCTCCATCAGCAGCCAGGTTGCAGGTTTTGTCATCACCAACTCAGGCTCCATCACCAACTCAAAAGTGGGAGGAGAGGAGATTATCATCATAGGCGAGCAGGTGGCAGACAGCGACAGATTTGAATACACCACCGAATCGCTTTCCACCTTCACAATTTCGGCGCAGGGCACTGTGTCTGGGTTTGTCATCACCAACTCAGGCGACATTGCGTCAAGCAGCGCATCACAGGTTCAAATAACAAACCTTGCTTCTTCCAACCAAACTCAAACCGCAGGCTTTGTCATCACCAACTCCGGTGACATTCGCGCCTCGGCAGTGCAAGGCGTCAAGAGGCAGGGCACGGGCAATGATGCTGACACCTATCATCGCACTGGCAGCAACATATCAGCAAACGGCACGGTTTCTGGATTTGCCATTCGCAACACCACAACAGGTGTGATCAGTGATGGCTACTCCAATATTCTCATCTCCGACAGATCCACTCAAAACAGTTTGACAAGTGCCGGATTCATCTATCAAAATGAGGGCTACATTGAAACCTCTTATGCAGCTTCGTATGTTGAAAAAGCCAACATTCGTCAACTCAGCTTCTCAGGTGTGGATTCCACCGGTCACTCGTTGAACACCGGAACCATTGAGCTTTCTTACTACTATATCGCCGATTACGATGATGACACGGCAAGCGATGTGGAAGGCACTTTGGATTCTGCAAACCTTATAAGCAGAGAAGAGGTTGAAAATCAAAACGCCTACTATGGCTTCATCTTCAATTCAACCTCCTCAGCAGGTGACGGAATTTGGACGTTGATTGAAGGCGAGGGCGTGGAACCGGTTTCGCTTTCAACCTTGACAATCTCTCACAGATATTATGTTGCCGGGCAAGATGGAGAATACTTCCTTCCATATTCAATTCTGACAAACTCTGGCAACTCTTTCGCGCCGGATTACGACACAACATATGGCGAAGACATCAACCCAATTTTGATCACTTCGGCACAGGATTTCCAAGAGGCGATGGGTGCTTCAACCTCCACCTCAGTTGGCGGACAGTTCAATGACACAGAAATTTTTGGTTCCTATCGATTCGCTGCCGATATCGATCTTTCAGAGCTGAACAACGACATTGGAAATGCCGAAGTTGGTTCGGTTGACAGAATTTTCAGCGGCCAAATTGACGGAAATGGCTTTACAATCAACAACATATCTCTTTCCAGCAGCAACAACGCAGTTGGTCTGTTTGCAGAAACTCGAAATGCTTTGATTCAAAATCTCAACATTGAAATCAACTCGATCACTGCCGGCAACTCGGTTGTGGTTGGCGGGCTCGTTGGCGTGGCAAAAGATTCCAGAATCATCAACATTCAAATGAGCCAACGCACCACCACTTCGGGAGATTCCGAGGAGCGTGGCGTGCACGGCCGCAATGTCACCGGAGGCATCGTGGGCGCGGCCTTTGGTCAAAGCGTGCTGGTGGGCCTTTCAGCCACAGACGCCATCGTTCAAAGCGGTTATTACAACAATTCAACAGCAAACAATTTTAATCAGGCAATCTACTCACGAGGCGATTGGTCCTTCAACGCGCAAGCAGTGCGAACTTACGCGGAGGCAAATTCGTCGCAGCTTTATGCGGCCGACGGCCTTGGTCAAACCTCGTTTGCAGGTGGGCTTGTGGGTTATCTAGACATTTACACAGCTTCACAAGTTTTGCAATCCAACTATATTTATGTCACAAATCTCAGCAACTCTGATTACAGCGTAAGCAATTTCAGGGTCAACAATTCAATTGACGTGCGTGCAGAAATCGTGGGCGGTTTGATAGGCTACACCGGTCCTCAAACCAGAGTGCAAGATGCTGGAATTTACTTCACAAATCAAGCCAACACCTATGCCAACCTGCTTTCTTACAACTTTGCAGCAGGCGGCCTTGTTGGCCTTGCAAACGGCGATTTCTATCAAGTTTTTGCACAATATGAGCAAACCTTGCAAGATGAAATTGAAAGCAGCACCAGCCAGTATTATGGCGGAGCTTCAACCACCGAGCGTGGCTTGACCGACATATTTGAAGGCACGGCAAGTGAAGTTGGCGCTCAAAGCTATCAACCAAAGTTTGTTGGTGGTCTGTTCGGCGTGATTGGCACGGGCAGGGTTTACATTGCTTACAGCAAAATCAATGCAATCAATCCTCAAAATGGCGGCTATGCAGGTGGCATTGCCGGAGGGGTTTATAATGCCTCCGAATTCTTGATAGACGATCCTGCATCAAGCAGCAGTCAAGCAACGATTGCAACCACACTTTTGCTCAATGAAGTTTACGCTTCTGGCGATGTTTATGCCGAAGGTGTCTTCAACAATGTTGCAACGCATTTCGGCGGGCTGTTTGGCAGATTCCTGAACGTTGGCAGCACCAATGTCAAACTTTCAATGGCCGCAGTCAATGCAGTCAACGAATATGGCATCTTGGGTGAGGGTTATTATTCCGAATCCAACCCAACTGGAATTAATCAGATAAACGCCTTAGTGGGAACGATGGACGCCGGCGCTTCTGTGTTTGTCTATGCAGTTTCTGCAAGCGGACAAAATTTGCCAGATGTGTCCGACATCAAATCGTATGGCTACATGAGCTCCTACACCTCTGGCTCTGTCACCGTCAACGTGAAGAGCGGCGTATATAAAGAAACTGAGTCAAGTGGAGATGAAGAAACTGGGTCAGATGATGGAAGCAGCCCTAATGAAGTAGATGCTGACTATGTGTTCAGAATCGAGTCAGTCAGCTCGTTCACCTCGCCAGAAGATGGCTTCACTGACACAAACGGAGCCTTCATCAATTCAAACGCTTGGAGCAGCGACAACTGGATTCATGAAACCACCAAGCTCTATCCAGACATCAACCTTGTCAACACCATTTCTTACATTTATCTTGATCAAGATAATGTTGACAGCGTGGTGGCAAGAATGCAAAATTCGTCCATCGAAGTTCGTGTGCGCGGCAAAAGAGTAGACGAAAATGGCAATGTCTCATATGGATATGTGGATTTGAGAGATTACACAATTGAAAACTTCACTGGCCGTTTGGTTGGTGCGGTTGACAACAGCTGGTTTGTAAACTCCAATTTCGGAGCATATACAAATGGCGATGAGAATTCTACGGACATCTTCAGCAACAACTATCCAGGTATAATCTTGAATGGCACATTGTTTGAAACCCCGCTCTCAGGTGCAACTTTCCAAAATTTGAACATAGTTTTTGACTCAGAACCAGAAGGAGCATCTATTGGCAGCTCGTTTATTTCAGGAACAAACTTGCAGGATCTCACATTCTCTGATATAAACGCTTGGTTTGTTGATGGAGTAAGCATCACTGCCGAAGAAAGCGGCGGCAACGCCTATGGCGGCTTGTTTGTTTCCTCTGCAACCAACACAAGTTTCAGAAACATCTTGTTGCAATTCTCTGCAACTAACACTGATAGCGGTAATATAGTCAAATTCACAACCAGTACCAACAATAATAATGATGAGGTTCAATATACTGATGCTGCTTTTGGCTTGCTGGCAGGTCAGCTTGTGCAGGGCTCGCCATTTGACGCATTGCGTGTTCAAAACATTACAATCAAACACAAAGAAATAGACAATCTTGATGCCGACCATGCATTGATGAGGGTTGAAATTGGAAATAATGTTGCAAACCTCTATGCAGGCTTGTATGTTGGAAACATTAGAAACTCAGAGGGAGGACAATATGCAGGAGTCAACATCACAGCCAGAGCACCTCAATCGGCAAATGATGATTATAGTGAAGATACCTTTACATCAGCTTTGAGCCTTGGTGGCGGATTCAGCGTGACAGGCACGGCTTATATTGGCGGATTTGTTGGTCAAATATCCACATCAAACACGGCCTTCACATTCATAAAGGATCAAACTTATCAGCAAAGCATAAACATCTATGCCGATTTCGCGGCTGCGGATATGAACATTGGTGGACTTTTTGGTGATGCCACTCTGACAAGTTTTTCAACAGACATAACGGTGGAAGGCACACAGCAATTATTTGATTCGAACATTCGCCTGACGAAAAACATTGGAACTGATAACGGAAATGACAAAAAAGGAAATCTTAATGCTGGTCTGCTTGCGGGTAGTATCTCCTCTGGGGCGAACATAAGCCTTAATCCTACTTCACGCTACACGATTTCTGGCTCCATCAGTGCGGCCATTACATCAAGCACGACTGAAACTGACACCACAGGAATAAGCGGCAACGCACATTTGGGCGGCTTGGTTGGACGCAATAATGCCAACATCACTGTCACAAACCTTGATCTTTCCTTTGAAATTTATGGAACAGGCAATGACGAAAGTGCAGATGAAAATGCCTTTGAGTTGACAAACGATGCAATGGGAAAAGCCTTCCAAGCAAACGCAATCGATGCTGGTGGCCTTGTTGGAACCAATGCTGGCGATCTGATCATTGGCGAAGAGCAAGAGGTGGGCCCAGGCACTGGTGTCAGCGTAAATGCAGATCGAGAAAACCTCAGGCTTCAAGCCACTGGTGGAGAGCTCAATGCTGGCGGTCTTGTTGGAAATATGACCGGAGGCAGCGCCACAATTCAGGCTTTAAGCGACAATGCTTCAATAATTTGGGCTCTTGGCAACACAAGTGGAACAACAAATGTTGGCGGCATAATCGGCGATGTGACAAGCGGCGTTTCTGAATTGAGCATCAGTAAGGCACAAAGTGATGTCAACTTCTTTGTAAGCGCAAAAGATGTCAACGCAGGTGGAATCATAGGCCATTTAAATTCAGCTGCAACAATCGACAGCACTGAAATCGACAGCACTGAATTTTCTGGCTCCTTCAAGGTGTTTGGCGGCACAAGCAATTCCGGCGATCATAAGATGGGCGGTGTTGTTGGATATGTCGGTGAGGGGTCTCAAATCGATATAATTTCAAACAAAACCTATGGTGATGTAATTTACACCTACGGCTCTGACTTCACGGGATTAGGTAGTTATCACTTTGGCGGCGTTGTTGGTGACGTGGATTCAGGTTCGGTATCACTTGGTGCAAACATTGTGGCGTTCACAAACAACAATCAAGCGCGCGCAAGTGGAACGCATTTCGCTGATGCAATGGTGGGGAATGGTGGCTTTACTCAGTATACAGGAATTTCGGATATCACCAACTATTATTCTTCGCAGCTTGTTTTGGCAACCAGCGACAACGCTGTGGATTTGAACTACAACATAGAAAAAGGCACAACACCAGTCACAGGTTATTCTCCAAATGGTGAAAATTATCAGGCTCTAGCTCAATCCATCATTACAAAGCTTTTTGGCAAAGATGTTTATGGCGACAGTGGCACAAAATTCAACCCTGTAACAGATGGCACAACAGCCGTTACCACTGAGGGTGAGGTAAAAACAGTCAACACCACTCATGGCATTCAGTATTACACAACCAAATATCCAAACTACATTCAAGGCACCACTGAGTCAACCACTGAGACAACCACAACCTCGCCAAATGCCTACGCCTTTATCGGTGATTGGGTTCAGCAAACATCGGCACTTGAAACGCTTTCACAACACAGCTTCGTCTCCGGCGTTTACACCAATCTTGACATTCAAGACGCAAATAATACGACTCGTTATGGCAAAAACAGCGGCGGAATTGTCAACACAATGACTGGCGGCATAATCTATGCCAGCCTATCCTCTGGCACGCTTTCAGTGGGTGGAGGTGAAGATAAACAAATAAACCTTGGTGGCATCGTTGGCCTCATGACAGGCGGCTACATCAACGAATGCTCTTCCTCACTTGAAATCGTCTATCGCGCAGCAACAGGTGGCACAGCTTCTGGCATTGCAACGTCGTTAGAAACAGACAACACAACAAACACACCGCTCAACAGAATTTACATCAACAACACTTATTCAACTGGCACAATCACCTCTTACATTGATGCCAACCTCTTTTCCTTCACAAATGGCACAGCAGCGGGCACAGGCACCGATGGAAGAACCCATTTCTACATTACAAACAGCTACACAATCTCTCGCGTAAATTGGAATGATTACACAAGTGATAAAACATCACATGCTAATACTATATATTTGGGCGTTACTGGTTCTGCGCAAACAAATACTTTTGCCTATGATCCTAACGCTTTAGGAGATGCTTATAATAAAGAAAATAAAAGCACAGAAGCAATAGATAATTCCGACGACTCACAAGATACAAATAAATGGATTTATCCAGCGTCATTTAATTCTAACGATTCAGGCTCTGTTCCAGGGGGTGGTATTCTGATTGGGACAGACAAAGGTTGGTCGAAAACTAACACGATCAACTATGGCTATCCTGTGCGCAACTTTGCACAATTCAAAGATTTTACAACTCAAACAACAATTGGCACCATAATTTATCAACAAATCCCAAATGTCACCAAGTTTGTTCAAGCATCTGACACAGACAAAAACTACATTCTCACAAACGACATTGATTTCAACGAAACGACTTATGCTGATTCTTGGACCAGCCTTATCTTTACAAACGTCGCATACTTCGATGGTGACGGGCACACGATCAGCAACCTTACGGCTAGGACATTGATTGACACGGTTCAAAACATTTCCAACCTCCGCGTGACAGATGCTGCGCTGAACGCCCAAGCAGTGGTTGCCCTTCATGTCACAGGAAACGCAACCAATGTGATCGCAACAGGAACGTTGAATGGCTCAGGCTCCAATGTTGGAGGGCTGTTCGCACAAGCAGAAGGGGAAATAGAAAATTGTAAAAACTATGTGGCAATATTAAGTTGTTCAACCCCAGGAGCGCGTGTTGGAGGAATTGTAGGGTATTCAACCGCTTCAATTTCCAACTCGTTCAACTATTCTCCAATTGATGCGAATGTAACAGGTGGTTATGTCGGAGGTATTGTGGGTTATTTATATGGATCCACCGGAAATGAAATTACTGATTGTGGCAATGAAAACACGGTGTTTAATGGTTACACCACTACAACCAATAATGGCGACTATTATGCTGCCGGCATTGCAGGTTATTCAAATGTCAACATTTCCAACTGCTACAACACCTCGATGGTCAAAGCTGGCAACAAGGGCATCAATGCGGATGGATCTGGTGCAGCCTATGCCGCAGGTATAGTGGCAACAGCAAATAATAATATTTCAGTTTCCTCCTGCACAAACACCGGCTTCATTGAGGCACTTGGAAGCAACACACCAAATACTAAAACAGCGTTCAGTTTTGGGGAAGATATATACTCAGACGGAAGCGAAGATGAAAATGAAAACAAACAATTAACCGGCACGACAAAAAATGACGAATATTTTACTACAACGGAATACATTTCATACTTAATAAATTGCAATAATATAATAAACGTTCAGGTCGATCCTATTGGAATTGACATGAGTAGTCAAAGTGACAACTTAAACGAAGGCTCGATTTACAAAAACGGAGCATTTGGCTCTCGGTCAGGAAGTGTGTTGGTGACAATCCCAACCTACGAACCTGGCTGGAATGGTTCAAGCGTGAACATATCAGTTAATGATATAACAATTTCATTAACTTCTGCTCCAACAGCAGTTGTCGCAGAAACCGATGAACTTGGTGCAATGACCAAATTCTATGTCAAGACCCAAAGAACGATTAATTATGCGTGGTCAGTTCAAAGATATCAACAACGATATTGGGAAGTTGTTGATATTAACCAAAATGGAAACCAACAAGTAGATTTTAGTCAAAATAAATATTATGCGCAACGAGCAAAAATGGGAACCTCTTATAATGGAGGTGGCGCAAGCATTAACACAAATCAAGGTTCAGGGGAATACGAACTAGTATCAATTAATGGAGCTAAATATTATTTTGTAGACAGTGCTTCTGCATTTATGACGGTGGTTCAGGCGGGCATTTCAACAGCCACGACAACATATAGTGGAACAATTGGTGAAAAGTCCATTGCAGCTTTGCAAGCCGCAGGTTACACTTTCTCTATAACACCAACGACTGATCCTGAGAACTCAAATGTATCTGTTTCGTATTATTATCAAGATGAGAAGTTGTTTATCTCTTTCACAACACAAGATACGGGTGATCCAGGTGTAACAATCACTGGTTATACAATTTTAGCAAATAAAGCTGATGAAACAGAAAGTTTCTCACTTTCAAGCAGTAATATAAAATTTGAAAAAGGTACTATTACGATATATACAGATTTTGATGCAGATGTTCTGGCAAATTTACAAAATGGAAAAACATACAATGTTTCAGCTGGCAATGCAACATATAAATTCGTTTGGAATCAAGAAGAGGAAATATTAACATTCTCTGGTACCACTAAAAGTGATTACAATAATATTCTCGGAAGAGGTGTTGTGACCTTAACATTTCTTGATGAGAACTCAATTCTTGAACAAACTGTTTCAACAGAGATAGGCCTGACTCCAACCAACATTGAGACATCTTATGATGGAAGCACAACAGAAACAATAAGGCATGTGAGAAGTATAGACTTTGTGATGTTTCGGGATGTTGTGGGAGATGAGACCGAAACGTTCACATTGTCAGGAAGCAATGATGTTCAGTTCTCAAATGATGAAATAACGATTTATACAAACTTTAACTCAAACATAACTTCATCACTCATTAATGGCTGGGAGTATAATGTCAAGATAGATAATACAACTTACGAATTTATGTGGAATTCAACAAGCCAAACCTTAACAATGGCTGGTGATGAGGAGACATTTAACAAGATTAGAAATTCTAGCGCGACATTATATTATCTCAAATATGTTGACAACGAAAACGAATTGATCATTTATGACGATGATTCGTTAACACTGACTCAAACTGTCACAGTCCAAGGCAGGGCAACAAGATTTTCTTTTGGCAATTATGTTTATGAAATACCTGAATCAGGAGAAACTGACAATACTTTGGATTTGACTCCAAACGGTGGAACGAATGTGATGAACTTTAAAACGCGCTATGATGGACAAATGACCATCTTAACAGTTGAAGCCGAAAGCTCTGATGGTATGTTGTCTGTTGCATTTTTAGGCGGGCGATATAAGTTCGAATTTGCAGATCCAACTGGCGACAGCACGATGTTTGCAGAAACAAAAACAGTTGAAGACGTGGAGACATTCTCGGGAGATTTTGTAACGGCAACTTACACAAGATCAAATGAAGAAGGAGCATTTTCAAGCGTCGGCAAAACTTTGTATTTGGGAGAAGATACACTTGCGGGTCAGCAAGCCATAGTTGAGGTGTATGACTACACACAAACCTATGATCTGTCACAAATCGAAATCGCCGTTCAAGAAGGCGAAGCAAGAGAATATCTTGCGGTATACAACACAACCGAAGAAACACAGAAAGTGAACAGTGGCGATGAAATCCGAACGATAACCTTTAACAATTTAAATGGAGCAAATATTTTATTAGTTTTAAAGAAGAGAAACGTTAACCTTTCTTTGGAGGCTTCAGAAGAGTTTATACAAGAGGGCTCTCTTAGTTTGACATTAAAAACTCAAGATGTTATTTTAACTGCAGAGGATGCGAACACTATAATAGGTGCATATAACACTGATGAAACGCAGGCTACTTTCACCATAAACTCACAAGTATACTCTGTGCTGTTC
Organism: uncultured Clostridia bacterium; assembly: GCA_944372355.1. Taxonomy (GTDB): domain Bacteria; phylum Bacillota; class Clostridia; order Christensenellales; family UBA1242; genus Caccovivens. Next base: position 43,653 of record CALVYS010000005.1, read on the forward strand.
GATGAAGATGGTAATATCACAAATATTTTAAACAGCAGTGGCATAGAATCCGGTAATATAAATGATTATTACATAACAATCGATGGAATGAATTTTATGTTTATCAGTAATGATGATTCTGCTCCAATGCTGGTTGAATGTTTGGTCGGTTCTAATGGAACTGTTAATATTGAAAGCTTAAATATTTCATATGAAGCTAACACAGCAGAAAATGCAGAGCAGCCTTTTGTTTTCAAAGATGGAGACTCAATTATACCTATCACTCCTGCGACAGAAGATAGAGAGGCCTATATAACCATTAATGGAACAAATTATACATTCCAGCCTATCACAACTGTTATTGAAAATATTACTGATTACACGCAGGGTACTGATGAAGATGGAAATGTTGTTTTGGACATCATATATTCAATCGATAGTCTTAACGCTCCAAATGCCTATATTGAAGCAACCTTTGATCAATTATCCACCGGAACTCAAAATATAAGTATCGCTTACAATACCTACACTTTGGATTTTTCTACAACTGGATTAAAAAACATAACGTTTGTAGATGCAGAAAGTGAAGAGACCTCGAGTACAAATACAACATTTGGCCCAATATTTAATGGTGATTTAAGTGTGATAGGAAGTTATACTGCGACCGCTACATATGATGATTACCAAGAGAAGAACATACCATTTGATAATCCTACTGATGATTCAGATGATGATCCTGAAACGGAAACTGTTGACCCTGCACCTATCGTGGTAACAGCTGATATCGATTTGGGAAATATTAATAGTGCTTTGCCTACAAAAGTTGCAATGATCACAAGCACAAATTCAAACATTGTAACTTTCCGCACTCAAACAGCTACAGGTTTATTGGATCAGCAATCGTCAGGTAATTCAGAACAACCGGAATATAGCCCACTTATGATGAAAAATATCGCTTTTGCCGGTTCAGTGAAGATGGAGAATGGGAACAACTCATATGGTTTGATCGCCGCCAGTCTAAACAGCACCACGGCAATTAATGTTTCAACTTATGGGACGATTTACAATCTTGGTGCTGCAGGTGCGACAGGTGGAGGCGTGGCAGGGAGCTTTACTGGAATATTAAACAACGTGAAGTCTTTCACTTCCTTCTCACACGACACAAGCAACACCTCTCGTGAAGACAGCGATTTCACCGGCTCGATGGCGGGAATTGCTTGGAAGATTACTCCTGAAAGCACTGAAAGCACTGAAAAGATTAGAGTTTTCAACTACGGCACGATAATTGGAACCAATGGCTCGCACGGCACTTCTTATGGAACAGGAGACACAAATAATACTAGAAATGGTGGCAACGGGCAAAGTGTTTACGCGATTGCTTCTACCATTACTAACTCTGCGTCAAATGTGACTTTTACGGAGAGTTACAACTATGGCATAGTCAAAGCAGGCGACGCCGGCAGCGGCGCAAGAGGCCGCGACGGCGTTGGCGGCTCAGACACAAGCAACAATTCTTCCCCAGGCAATGGAACAAGTGGTGGCCTCGCAGGCACAGCCGGCAGTCCTGGAATAGCTTACTTGCACGGGCAACTTAACGAGGAAGAAGATACAGAAATAGAATTGTTTGATGGAAGGCAAGAAAATCAAACACAAGAAAATCAAACAGCAAACTCTGATAAAGTTTTTGGTAATATAGACCCAGTTGCAGGAAGCCGAGGCAACGACGGCTATGGTGGCTTGAATTT
>CALVYS010000006.1 GCA_944372355.1 uncultured Clostridia bacterium
CCATAGCTCAGCTGGATAGAGCAATGCCCTTCTAAGGCAGAGGTCGAAGGTTCGAATCCTTCTGGGAGCACCAATATGGTGGTCGTAGTTCAATTGGTAGAACGCCAGATTGTGGCTCTGGAGGTCAAGGGTTCGATTCCCTTCGATCACCCCATAAAATTTCCGCTTTTGCGGTGGGGTGTCGCCAAGCGGTAAGGCATTGGACTCTGACTCCAACATCCGTAGGTTCGAATCCTACCACCCCAGCCACAACATGTAAAACACCGAGGAAAATGGTCCACTAGCTCAGTCGGTAGAGCACTTGACTTTTAATCAAGGGGTCCCGGGTTCGAGCCCCGGGTGGGCCACCAAAGAAAGCGCGAAAGCGCTTTTTTTGTTTTTGGCCCACTGGGGCTTGCAAAGTTTCCAACTTTGCGCCGCAGTTTTTGCGGCAGAACCCGGGAGTCCCGGTCGAAATCCCAAGCAGGTGAGCTGGCGTGGGATTTGGCCATTCGCAAAATCTCCCTTGGACCTTTTGCTCATAACGCGCTCCGGGTGGCCACCAAAGAAAACGCGAAAGCGTTTTTTTTTGTTTTTAGCCCACTGGGGCTTGCAAAGTTTTCAACTTTGCACCGCAGCTCTTGCGGCAGAACCCGGGAGTCCCGGTCGAAATATCGTAAAGGCAGAATGAGTGGGATTAAGGTGAAAGATTAGGCAAAAGCGCGGTATTTAACAATTTGTCGAAAAAGAGAGAAAATTTCGCATTGGGTATTTTATTTTCAATTTTTCTGTGATATAATGTTCAGCATGGAGGCGCGTGATGACGGACGAAATTGCAGTAAAATTGACGGAAATGCTTAAAAGCGGAGCAACATTGATAGAGGCGAGAAAAGAGGGGATTGATATCAGCGACTTCCATGACAACAACTATGATGTTTATGCTATGCCAGAAGAGGATTTCCCAGATGACTACTTTGGGGTGCAATATGGTGGGAAATACTTTTTTTTATTGGATATGTTAAACAGATATCGTCGTCTACCCAAGAGGGGCATTATCCTAAAAGATGGAACAATTTTTTGCGTAGACGAATGGCATATGAGGACGGCGCTTTGGCTGAAATTTAACAAGCGTGATCAAGCTGACGAAAATTTTGTGGATTTGGAAGGCAGCATAAATTATATCTATTTTCCAGAAAGCGTCTTTCGTCCAGCGACTTTGTCATGTGTCAGAGGATATGATTACAAAAAATGTGAAGAGAAAAATCTTTACAAATTGATTCACGAATGGTATGACCTTAGAGAGCATGCTGTTGAAAACACACAAATCACTTTATCCGAAAATCAAGCGATGGCGATCATGTCACTATGCTCTCGGTTTGATTTGGATTTTGAAAGAGTTGTAAACAACAACAAAACCTTCTGTTTGAATGATGAAGAAGGCTCTGGACGAAAGGTGGGAAGAGACAACCAAGACACAATCAATCAGGCATACAGAACTTATGCTAAAAAAATGGAGGCGGCAAGTGCAACAAGGGGCTAATGAAGAGTTGAAACGACTTTTAATTGAAGGGAAAAGTTTGATCGAAGCGAGAAAAATTCTCAAATCACAGGGGATTGATGCGACGAGCAACATAGGGTTTCTTTCAATTAATCTGGATCATTATGCTGACGATTATTTTAGCCCTGAAAAAGAAGGCGAAGAATATTTTACAGCCGCAAAGTTAAATAATTATTCTCGTCTGCCAAGCGTTGGAATAATTTTAAATTCAGGAACAATTTTCAAGGCAAGATCATTTCACATTGAGCTTGCGTGTTGGTTGAAGCTTAATGGTGTAAATTTAAAAAACAGTTTAAGATATGTTTATTTTCCAGATTCGAAAAGAATGAGTTTTGTTGAAGGCTATGATTTTTGCGAAGAGACAGATGAAAATGACGTTTTAAAATTGCTCGACAAGTGGAATGATTTTTATGATGGAGAGCTTTTGGACTATGATTTGCCGCTAACAGAGCCACAGGCTTATGCGATTTGCAAACTTGCAGACGTTTTCAAACTCGACAGAAATTCGGTGTTTGAATATAACGAAGGTTTCAGAATGAGCGAGGTTTGGCAAGATGACCATGAAAAGCGCAAAATTGGCAGAGATAATTGGAAAACAGTTGATTATGCGCTTAAAAAATATGCAGAAAATGGCAGTTTTAATCGTTAATTAATCAAAAAGGTTGACATATTTTTCGCATTTTGCTAAAATGCTTCTGCAACCTTTCATTGGGGTGTCGCCAAGTGGTAAGGCACAAGACTTTGACTCTTGCATGCGCAGGTTCAAATCCTGCCACCCCAGCCATGCTCGGATTTTACCGAGTTTTTTTATTGGCAGGATTTGAACCTGCGGTTCACCCCTTGCGGGCGGGGTAAAGGCACAGCCTTTCCTCGGCTTTGGCTAAAAACTTGCACACCGGCAAGTTTTCTTAACGCGTCGCCCCTGCCACCCCAGCCATGCTCGGATTTTACCGAGTTTTTTTTGTTGGCAGGATTTGAACCTGCGGTTCACCCGCTGGGCGGGGAATAAAGCTGCGGCAAATTTTTGGAGGCATCGAAAGATTTGATTTTGTTAAAAAAATTAAAAATGTTGTCAAAAAGCTTGCATTTTATTTTGAAAAAAATCGCCTTTTTTGTATACTACTTAGGTAGCAAAAAAAGGAGAAGTTTATGAAAAAATTTGTTTACGCATTTAAAGAAGCAGATGGCAAAAACAAAGCTCTTTTCGGCGGGAAGGGGGCAAACCTTGCTGAAATGACAAAGCTTGGCATGCCAGTTCCACAAGGCTTTATTGTGACAACAGAAGCCTGCACTCAATATTACAATGATGGGCGCAAAATCAACGACGGCATAATCGGCCAGATCAACTCAAAACTTGCTGAACTTGAAAAACTGACAGGCAAAAAATTTGGTGACAAGAAAAACCCTCTTCTTGTTTCAGTTCGTTCTGGTGCAAGGGTTTCAATGCCTGGTATGATGGACACTATTTTGAACCTTGGTCTTAACGATGAAGTTGTTGAAGGGCTTGCAGCTCTCACAAACAACCCTCGTTTTGCTTATGACTCATACAGAAGATTTATTCAAATGTTCTCCGATGTGGTTATGATGCAAGACAAATCCAAATATGAAAGAATCCTTGACAACATCAAAGAGAAAAAACATGTTCAATATGACAAGGATCTTTCAGCAGATGACTTGAAAGAGATTGTAAAACTTTTCAAAGACCTTTACAAAAAAGGCCTTGGCAAAGAATTCCCACAAGATCCAAAAGAACAGCTTATCGAAGCAGTGAAGGCTGTGTTTAGATCATGGGATAATGACAGAGCAAATGTTTACAGAAGAATGCACGACATTCCATACGAATGGGGCACAGCAGTCAATGTTCAATCCATGGTGTTTGGCAACATGGGTGACGACTGCGGAACCGGTGTTGCGTTCAGCCGTAACCCTGCAACAGGTGACAATGAGTTCTATGGCGAATATCTGATGAATGCTCAGGGCGAAGATGTCGTTGCCGGAATCAGAACACCAATGCCTATTTCAGAACTCAAAAAACAAAATCCTGCCGTTTACAAACAATTTGTAGACATCGCTAAAAAACTTGAACAACACAACCATGACATGCAAGACATGGAGTTTACCATTGAAAAAGGCAAACTTTACATGTTGCAAACCAGAAATGGCAAGAGAACCGCAAAAGCTGCACTCAAAATCGCTGTTGATCTTGTAAAAGAGAAGATGATCACAGAAAAAGAAGCTTTGACCATGATCGATCCAAAACAGCTTGACGCACTTTTGCACCCACAATTTGATGCTGCGGCATTGAAGAAAGCAAAAGTTTTGGCAGAAGCTCTTCCTGCCTCTCCTGGTGCTGCTTGCGGCAAGATCTGCTTTACAGCAGAAAAGGCCAAAGAGATGGCAGCAAACAAAGAAAAAGTTGTGCTTGTTCGTCTTGAAACTTCTCCTGAGGATATTGAGGGTATGGCAGCCTCACAGGGCATTTTGACCGCTCGTGGCGGTATGACCTCTCACGCAGCCGTTGTTGCACGTGGCATGGGAACTGCTTGCGTGGCAGGTTGCAGCGCAATCAAATTTGCAGCAGACGAAAAATCCTTCACACTTCATGGCAAAACCTTCAAAGAAGGCGATATGATTTCATTTGATGGCTCAACAGGAAAGATCTATGACGGTGCTGTTGCGACAGAACCAGCAAAGATCTCTGGCGAATTTGCAACCATCATGGAGTGGGCAGACAAATATCGCAAACTTCAAGTTCGCACAAACGCGGACAATCCAAAAGATGCAAAAGTTGCATTTGATTTTGGTGCAGAAGGAATCGGCCTTTGCAGAACAGAGCACATGTTCTTTGAAGCTGACAGAATCATGGCTGTGAGAGAAATGATTGTTGCTTCAACAGTTGAAGAAAGAAAAGCAGCGCTTGCAAAAATTCTTCCAATGCAGAAAAAAGACTTTAAAGGACTTTACACTGCAATGCAAGGCAAGCCTGTTACAATTCGTTTCTTGGATCCACCTCTTCATGAATTCTTGCCTCACACTGATGATGAAATCAAAGCTCTTGCAAAAGAGATGGGAATTTCATTTGCAAGCTTAAAGCAAACCGTGATCGGCCTTCATGAATTCAACCCAATGATGGGTCACCGTGGACTTCGTCTTGCAGTGACTTATCCAGAGATCGCCGAAATGCAAACACAGGCTGTGATTGAAGCAGCTATTGAAGTGAAGAAAGCAAAAGGTTATGACATCGTTCCTGAGATCATGATTCCTTTGACTTGCGATTCAAAAGAATTTAAATATGTTCGCGACATCGTTGCGAAGAAAGCTGACGAAATCATCGCAAAGAAAAAGGCAGATTTGCACTACAAGATCGGCACTATGATCGAAATCCCAAGAGCAGCTCTTACTGCTGACGAAGTTGCAAAATATGCCGAGTTCTTCTCATTTGGAACCAACGACTTGACTCAAATGACTTATGGGTTCAGCCGTGATGATGCAGCAAAATTCTTGGATGTTTACTATCAAAAGAAAATATTTGAAAGCGATCCATTTGCAAGACTTGACCAAAATGGTGTTGGCAAACTTGTTAAGATGGCTGCTGACCTTGGAAGAAGCACTCGCCCAGACATCAAACTTGGCATCTGCGGTGAGCATGGTGGCGACCCATCAAGCGTTGAATTCTGCCACAATGCAGGACTCAACTATGTTTCCTGCTCGCCATTCCGCGTTCCTATCGCAAGATTGGCTGCTGCACAAGCAAACATCAAAAACCCAAGAAAATAACAAAAAAATTAAAAAAAACGGTCAAAAAAGGCCGTTTTTTTGTCAATTATTTTGCAATAAAGCGATTTCAAAAAAATCATTTGCAACCGCTTTACATTTTTAAACGGCTGTGATATAATAACGCATGAATTAAAATTTATGAGGTGAAACTGCTATGATGATCGATCCACCAATTGACGACTTGGTTAAAAAGGCAAAGGGAAACATTTATGTGCTTTGCACAATTATCACAAAAAGAGCAAAAGAGATTGAAACCGTGAGAAGGCATGAGCTTGCAGATCAGGACAAAAAATCTATAAGCATCGCTTGTGAAGAAATTTATCAAGGCAAAGTTGTCCCAAGTGATTTTTAACTTTTCAAATCAAAAAAGATATGATATAATTCTATTGCGAAAAGCAATAGAATTTTTTTAAAGGTCAAAAATGTTTGCATCTGTCATCATCGATCAGGATACGAAAGCGTTGAACAGAGAGTTTGACTATCGCATTCCGAGCGAGCTTAAAATTGAAAAGGGGTTTCGCGTGCTCGTGCCGTTTGGTCAAAGAACGGTGCAAGGCTTTGTTGTGGACGTAAAAGAAACAACTGATGTTGACCTTAAAAAAATTAAAAGCATCTATTCTGCTGTTGAAGATTACCCAATAATCAAGCCAGAGATGCTTGAACTCATGAAATTTATGTGCCAAAAATTTCACTTGCGTTTGACAAGTGTTTTGCGCCTTTTTATCCCGAGCGAAATCAGAGAAGGCAAAGCTCGCGAGCTTTTTGTAAAGTGGGCAACGCTTGCTGGTGAAGTCGACATGGAAAAATTCAACCGAGCCAAAGTGCAACGCAAAATCATAGAAAAATTGCAAAATCAGGGGAAGATCAAACTGCTCGATTTAAAGGACGAATTTGGTCAAAGTGCAGTGAAGGCTTTGATTGATAAAGGCGTGATAAAATTGGAGCTTGAAAAACAGCGAAGAGTGCCGCATTCGACAAAGCAGGAGGACAAAAAAGTTCAGCTAAATGACATGCAAAAGCGTGCAATCGCCGCAGTTTCAGACAGCGGAGTTTATCTTTTGCATGGAGTGACAGGAAGTGGGAAAACCGAAGTTTACATGCATTTGATATCCAAGGTTTTGGCAGAAGGAAAGAATGCAGTTATGCTTGTGCCTGAAATTTCGCTCACGCCGCAAGTTATGTCCACATTCAAAGCACGCTTTGGAGACAGCATCGCCTTGCTGCACAGCAGTTTGTCAGCAGGAGAGCGCTTTGATGAATGGAGAAGGCTTTTCACTGGCGATGCCAGAGTGGCAGTGGGTGCGCGTTCAGCCATCTTTGCGCCTCTTGACAAGCTTGGTATAATAATAGTTGACGAGCAGCATGAACAGTCTTACATATCAGAATCCAATCCCAGATATGACACGTTTGATGTTGCAAAGTTTAGGGCGCATTACAACGGCTGCCCATTGGTTGTTGGCAGTGCCACTCCAAGTGTTGACATATATCAGCAGGCGAAAGAAGGCAAAGTCAAATTGATTGAAATGCCAACCAGGGCGAACGGGAAGGAACTTCCTAAAATTCAAATCATTGACATGATGAACGAGCTTCGCATGGGCAATTCAAGCATATTTTCCACACAGCTGATTGCTGACCTTGCAAATGTTGTGAATGAAAAAAAACAAGCCATGATTTTTATGAACAGGCGAGGTTTTTCATCGTTTATGATGTGCAGAGAGTGTGGCTATCTAGCGAAGTGCACGGATTGCGACGTCAACCTTGTTTATCATCGTGAGGACAATCGGCTCAAATGTCACTATTGTGGAAAGCAATACAAAGTTTTGGACAGGTGTCCAAATTGTGGCTCTGACAAAATCAAACAGGGGGCTGTTGGAACAGAAAGAATTGTCAGTGAGCTCAAAGAAATTTTTAAAGATGTCAAAATTTTGCGCATGGACAACGACACGACTTCGCGCAAAAATGGCCATGAGAAAATTTTGGAGGAGTTTCGAAGCACCAAACCGGCAATTCTTGTTGGAACGCAGATGATCGCCAAAGGCCATGACTTTGAAGACGTCACACTTGTAGGAATCATAGACGCAGATCAAAGCCTTTATCGAGGCGATTACAGAAGCACCGAACGATGCTTCCAGCTTATCACACAAGTCTCCGGCAGGGCGGGCAGGAGCAAGTTTGAAGGAAAGGTGGATTTGCAAACCTATTCGCCTCGGCATTATGTTTACAAATTTGCAGCAAACTATGATTATAAAGGTTTTTTCAAAAAAGAAGAAAATTTAAGAAAAACCGCTGCATTTCCACCATTTTCTAAGATAATTCGCATTTTATTTGCCCATTCTGATGAAAATGTGGTGCGAGATGAACTCAAATCGTGTTATAATAAACTGTTGAAAGTTAGAGAGCGTTATTTTGATGATATAATCTATATGGACGCTATGAAATCGCCAATAAAAAAGATAAAAAACTCTTATCGTTATCAAGTGGTTGTCAGGCTTAAACTTGACCATTGTGATGAGGTGGAGAATGAGATATTCAAGTGCACTGAGGGGGCGTTAAAATCAAGCGTGTTTTTTGAGGTCAACCCTGAAAGCATGAGTTAGGAGGAACAAATGGCAAAAAGAAAGGTTTTAAAATATGGAGATGAAAGGTTGAGAAAAGTGGCAAAGCCTGTCACTGAATTTGATGATGATTTGTTTGAACTTTTAGATGATATGAAAGACACTATGTATGCAAACAACGGTATGGGGCTTGCGGCAACACAAGTTGGAGTGCTAAGAAGAGTTGTCATCATGGATCTCGGTGGAAGCTTTTTTGAACTCATCAACCCAGAAATCGTTGCAAGCAGTGGCGAGCAGGAAGATGAAGAGGGGTGTTTGAGCGTTCCAAACTTTTCTGATGTTGTAAAGCGACCTTACAAAGTGACAGTGAAGGCAAAGGATCGGTATGGCTATGATTTTGAAATCACTGGCGAGAAATACTTTGCCAGATGCGCATGTCATGAAATAGACCATTTGAATGGCATTTTGTTTGTTGACAAAAGCGAAAATCGCGAAAAATATTACAAAAAGTATGGTAAAAAATGAAAATATTGTTTCTTGGATCTCCAAATTTTGCAAAAATTGTGCTTGAAAGCTTGTTGAATGCCGGCCATGAAATTGTGGCCGTGGTTTGTCAACCCGATCACCCAGCTGGCCGCGGAAAAAAATTGCAAATGCCGGAGACCAAGGTTTTTGCACTTGAAAAGGGGTTGAAAGTTTTGCAATTTGACAAAGTCAATGCTCATTTAGATGAAATCAGGGCCTTGGATTTTGACATTTTTGTCACTGCTTCGTTTGGACAGATTTTATCAAGGGAGTTCTTGCAAATAAAAATGGGCTTGAATGTGCACCCATCATTGTTGCCAGAACTTCGAGGGGCGACACCAATTCAGACTGCACTTTTGCAAAACAGAACTCTCACGGGTGTCACAATTCAACGCATGGTCTATGAAGTGGACGCAGGAGATGTTTTGGAGCAGGAGCAGCTGGAAATTGGAGAGGAGGAAGACTACGTCTCTTTGGAAAGGCGTCTAGCGGATTTAAGCTGCAAACTTTTAAATGCAGCCCTTGCAAAACTAGAAAACGGTCAGGCGCAATTTAAGCCGCAAGTTGGCACTCCTTCCTTTACGCGAATGATAAAAAAAGAAGATGGCCGCTTGGATTTCAACAAAACCGCAAAACAGCTTTTTGGGGTTGTGCGAGCGCTCTCTTACAACCCCGGTTGTTATTTTGAAATCGGAGGGCAGCGAATCAAAGTTTTAAAAGCCAAGGTGAGCGAAGAGACTCTTTCTCCGAAAGAGATTGCTGCAACACGCAAAAGATTTTTAATCGGGTGCAAAGAAGGCGCTTTGGAAGTTTTGCAACTTACGGCACCGAGTGGAAAGAAGATGGACGGGGCTTCCTTTTTGAACGGAAACAATGCCAGGAAGGTTGACTGATGCTGCTGGATTTGACGAAAAGTGAAATCAAAACTTTTGTTGAAGAGTTGGGCGAAAAAGCGTTTCGTGCCAATCAGCTTTATGACGCGCTTTTGCAAGCGAAAAAGTTGGACGAAATCACAACTCTGCCAAAATCATTAAAGGAAAAAATAAAATCTGAATATCCTTCTTTTTGCATTTATAAAAAACTTGTCAGCAAAGATGGAACCTGCAAATATATTTTCAAATTCTTAGATGGCGAGATCATTGAAGGCGTGCTTATGAAATATAAGTATGGCAACACACTTTGTTTGTCCACTCAGGTGGGCTGTCGCATGGGTTGCAGTTTTTGTGCTTCAACTTTGAATGGATTGAAACGGAATTTGTCGGCAGGAGAGATGCTGGAACAGGTGTTGCTTGTCAACCGTGATCAAGGAGGTGAACCTGATCGCCGTGCAGTCACAAATTTGGTTTTGATGGGCATGGGTGAGCCTCTTGACAATTTTGAAAACGTTTGCAAGTTTTTGTCTCTCGTCTCCTCGGAGGAAGGCCTGAATATCAGTCAACGAAACATAACGCTTTCGACTTGTGGAATTGTGCCAAAGATTTATGAACTGGCAGACAGAGGGTTTTCGGTCAACCTGACGATTTCACTTCATGCCACAAATGATGAAGAAAGAAAGAAGCTTATGCCAATTGCGAATGCCTTTTCAATTCAAGAAATAATCAAAGCATGCAAATATTATTTTGAAAAAACTGGCAGGCGTTTTGCTTTTGAATACACTCTGGTTGCCGGAGTGAACGACAGTTTGCACGAAGCCGACAAATTGGCGGAACTTTTAAAAGGCTTGCCATGTTTTGTTAATTTGATTCCTTTAAATTATGTGCAAGAGAGGGGAATGCGAGGCACTGAAATCAAAAAGGCATATGCATTTTTGGAAAGATTGACTTCAAAAGGATTAAATGCCACCAAAAGAAGAACTATGGGTGCAGATATTGGCGGAGCTTGTGGTCAGCTGCGCTCGCAGGTTTTAAAGGAGGAAGCATGAAAAAAGGTTTGGTTGTGAAAAAAAATGCCAATCTGTTTTTTGTGGGGGATTTGCCATGTGTGGCACGAGGCAATTTAAAAGAGAGCGGCATATTTGTTGGAGACAGGGTTGAATATGACAATCGCACGCAGACCATTGAAAAGGTGCTGCCACGTCGCAACCTCCTCATCAGGCCGCCTATTGCCAACCTTGAAAGAATGTTGATCGTGGTTGCACCAACTCCAAAGCCAGATTTCTATTTGGTTGACAAACTGATTTTGTTTTGTCAAATAAATGACATCAAACCGATCTTGGTCGTCAACAAAACAGATATTTTGAAAAAGGACCTCAAAGATTTTATTCAAAACACATATTCGCACTTGCTTCCAATCGTTTGCGTCAGTGCACAAGAGGGCGAGGTGAATGCAATAAAAACGGAGGTTAAAGGCATATGCGCCTTTGCTGGGCAGAGCGCGGTTGGAAAGTCTTCATTAATCAATGCGCTTTTTGATGAGGAGCGTGAAAAAGTTGGGCAGCTTTCGCGCAAAACCGATCGCGGGAAACAAACCACAAGGCTTGTGAGTTTGCATCACCTTGGTGGAAAAAACTATTTGGCCGACACCGCAGGCTTTTCCAAGCTGGATGAAAGGTTGCTCGGTGTTCAAGAAAGAGAGCTTGGAAGATTTTTTGCCGATTTTGTGCCATATCTTGGGGAGTGTGAATACAATTCTTGCTGTCATATCGCTGAAAAAAAATGTGGTGTTAAGCAGGCCTTAAAGGTTGGAAAAATAAGTGAGCAGAGATATAATAGTTATGTCAAAATCTTTCAAACCTTAAAAAATATGAGGAGAGTGAAATGAGAAAAAGCGTGGATATTTCGGTTTCAACTGATCCATTAAGCGATTTTCAAAACATAATAGATTATGCGAAATTATTGCAAGGCAAAGCTGACATGCTGCATTGTGATGTGATGGACGGAAAATTTGTTGAAAAACAGACTTTTGATTATTCGTTGATAAAAAGCATAAATGCTTCATCGCTTATCATGCTTGATGTGCATTTGATGACGGCAGAGCCAGAAGCCACGCTTGAAAAATATATAAAAGCTGGCGCCAACATTTTGACCGTGCATTATGAAGCCTTTTCAAACAAGGCGCAACTTATCAAAGCGATGCAGTTGATCAAGTCAAAAAACTGCCTTGCGGGTTTGAGTTTTAAACCAGAAACCACTGTGAAGGAGATTTCAAACTTTCTTTATTATGCTGACATCGTGCTTGTCATGGGAGTACAGCCAGGGGCAAGCGGACAAAGCATGCTTCCTCAAACCTTTGACAAAGTCAAGAGTCTTGCAAATTTTAGGCAAGCAAACAAACTCACTTTCAAAATTGAAGTTGACGGTGGAGTCAATGAACAAAACGCCAAACTTCTCTCCGAAATGGGGGCGGACATCTTGGTAAGTGGAAGTTACGTCTTTAAGGCGGAGGACAAAGAAAAAGCCATCAAAAGATTAAAAAAATAAACGCATCTTAAAGATGCGCTTTTTATTAATAGAAAACGTCATATTTGTTTACTTTTTGTTTTCGATGCAAAAGCAGTGCAACTAATATTGCGAAAGGCACGAGAGCCAAAATTATCAGATGCGTCACGGCCACTGTTTGCGAGAGGAGAATGTAACTTATCACAAATGAAACGATAAGTCTTCCTGCGTAGTTTCCAACATACGTGATTTGCAAAAGCGTCTGTCTCTTGGTTAGACCGTTGCTGTTCATTACAAAATCTTCTCTAAACAAGTTGTAAGGATCACGAGTGGAATAAAGCATCACGGTTCCCACCGCCATGATGATGAGTGCTGTGGTTCCACTGGCAAGCAATCCGCCTAAGCCGATCATCAAAATGCCGCCCGCAGAGACTGCCAAAACCAGATAGATTGCCTTGAACCTCAATTTCTTGTAAACAAAACTGAATCCATAAGCTGCAAATGCCCGCAAAAAGTAGGCGATTGCACACACGGCTGTGATGGTGGTTGCAGTGAATTGAAGCTCTTGGAATGCCATTTTGGTGATGTCCATGGTGCCTGCAATAAAGCCGTAGAATATTGCAGAGAAGAACAGCAAAAGCCAAGTGGTGTGATATTTAAAAAGTTTGAAGAATTCGAATTTTTCAAGTTTGACATCATGAGGAGGCAGATGATTTTGTTTCTTGTAAAGCTCTTTTTCGTTTTTAATAAAGAGTGACATAACAAGTGATATGGCAACAATTATTGAGCAGGCCACTATTGGCGCGTAAGGCCAAACATTATACAAAAAGCCAGCACAAACGGTGGAAATCGTGTTTACAATGGCCCATGTAAATTGTGTGATGCTGCTGTATTTGGCAAAATCTTTGCTCAGGCCATACATTTTTAAGTTGTCTTTCAGAATTTTTGTCTCGCTGGAATTTTTTAGCGCCAGTCCAACCATAAAGACGATTTGTGAAATGAAAATTGTCCAGGGCTCAAACAAAAGCATTATGGCAGAAATTAAAAACAAGGCAGTCCCAATCCGTGAAGATCGAACGGTTCCAATTTTTCTCACCACTCTGACCATAGGCACACATACTATGATATAAGTCAGAGAGGCAACAGTGACTAGCAGGGATATCATAGAAAAACTCATCAACTTGATTTCATTGTAGTAAATGCTGTCTATGGCATATATAAAAAACCAGTCGTACGTAAGTGCACGATATATGGTGAAATACAGAGCTTTTCGTTTGTTTTTCTTTACAGTTGCTTCCATGCCCACATTATAACAACAAAATTTTTAAAAGTAAAACAAAATTCGAGTTTTATTATTGTTTTAATTAATATTATTAATTATTTTGTATAGTAACATTTCCACATAGCACATCAAAATAAGAGAAAGTTTGTAAAGTTTGTTTAACCCCTTTGATTTTAACGGTGAACACGCTCGGATAGACGTCAGCAACGGTTGCGCTTACTGTGTCAATTTTTTTTCTGCCTCGATTTATGCTCATCTCGACCTCGGTTCCTTTAAGGGCTGCAATTTGCTGTTTCACGGTTGAAAGCTGTCCGGTTGGCCTTTTCATTTTCACCTCACTTTTCTTAAATTGTTGGCAAAAAGAAAATTTCTAAACATTTGGAATACTTGGCTTTTTGGTTTAATACAATACTAGCGTAATCGAAATTTAGGGGGAAAAATAATGTCGTTTGAAACAAATAATTTTAAGGTTGTAAGAAAATCGCGTCTGCCAAAAAGTGAGTTAAGCCTGGATTGCTCAGTGACGGCAGAGGGTGAAATCGCAAAAGTTTATGCGGTTTCAATCACAGCTTTTGATGACAATCAAGAGGTTAGCGGTGGCACTGTAAGCTACACTGGCCATGTTGATGTTTGCATGATTTATGGTTTGGAATCAGGTGAAGTTGGAAGTGCGTTTGCGACATGCCCTTTCTCATCTAAATTTGAAAGCGACGCCATAGATTCCGGCGAAAGAGCCATCATCAAACTCAGAGTTGTGGATCACAACATCGACTCGGTTTCTGGCAATGAAGCAAAAATTTCAATAACGCTTGAACAATCCGGCATTCTCATTTCAAGCGAACAGATTGGCTGTCTCACTTCTGCTGACGATGATGTTTGCGTAAGAGAGGACGAGATTTCTGTGATAAGATTTGTTGGCAGCGGCTCGTCAATGGCATCGGAAACTCTGGAACATTCTCACAGAGACAAAATCAAAAAGGTGCTTGGAGTTGAAGCGGAAGTTTTGGTAAGAGGCGTGGAGGCCGGAGTCAATTTTGTTTCTGTCAGTGGAGATGTGATGACGAGAGTGCTTTTCGTTGACGAAAATGACAGATTTGACTCGGTTCAGCTTTTCGACTCCTTTAAAGAGGAAGTTGAAATTGAGGGTGTGACAAGGGAAAGCTTGGCCGAAGCTTTTGCAAAAGTCAATTCAAGTGCAGTCAAAGTTGAGATTGACGATCAGGAAAGAGGCAGCAAACTTGTTGTGACCGTGCCTTTTGAAACTCTTGCTTTTGCATATGAGGAAATTTCTGTTCAAACGATTGAAGATCTTTACAGTCTGACTCATGAAATGGAGGTTTCAACCGAAACTTTCAGCATGTCGAGATTGCTTCCGATGGAGATTGTCGAAGGCAAAATCGATGGGACTTTGTCGCTTGATGAAAATCAACCTCGCGTAGACAAGATTTTGTTCACTTTTGCAAATTCGGTTGAGGTCACAAACACCTCTGTCGAAAATGGTGAGATCACGATTGAAGGTATTGCAAAATCCAGCGTTGTATATTTGAATGATGAGACGGGCAGTCTTAATTCAGTGGAACTGGAAATTCCATTTGCCATCTCTGACAAAACGCGAGCAACGCAAGACACAATCATTTCGGCAGATGCCATTTTGACCGATGTTGACGTTGCAGTCAAGAAGGGAAGAGAGCTGTTGTTCGATGCCAAAGTTAAAGCGCTTGTGCTTTTGAGCGATGATGATGTTTCAGCGGTCATCACTGGAGCCTCGGCAGGAGACGAACTTCCAAAACGCGACTTTGCAATGCAGGTGGTTTTTGCCAAGGCCGGAGATTCGCTGTGGGACGTTGCAAAACTTAACAAAGTTAAAGAGAGTGAGATTGCAAGACAAAACCCTCAATTAAGTTTCCCTCTTCAAGAAAACAGTGATGTGCTGATCTTTTATAAAAATGTGCAATAATTAAAATAAAAAAGCTAAAAATCTTAAAAAAATAACGATATTTTCAACAATTTTCAGTCAAAACTCCTTTCAAAGCAAAGGAGTTTTTTATGAAATGGATTGTTTGTGGAGTTTGTGCGGTTTTGCTTGCAGTGCTGATGGCGTGTGCGCCAATGTTTTCATCGGAAGCAGAAACCGAATATTTGAGAATTCACATTCGTGCCAATTCAAATTCAAGTGAAGACCAACGAGTAAAGTATTTGGTCAAAGATGCGGTGGTTGAAGCGTTGATTCCACTTTTAAGTGAGGCACAAACCAAACAAGAAGCGACACAAATCATTTCAGAAAACCTGTCATATATCAATGCGGTGGCCGACAAAGTTTTGCAAAGCGAGGGTTTTGATTACAAAGGTGAGGCACGCATTGCAACAGAAAGCTTTCCAACCAGGGTCTATGACGACATAACTCTGCCGGCAGGTGAGTATGATGCGGTGATTCTTGATTTGGGAAGTGGCGAGGGCGACAACTGGTGGTGCCTTGTTTATCCAGCATTTTGTTTTACAAAAAGCGAAAATTCGACAAATTATGTTTATATTTCAAAAATTTGGGAAATAATTAATAGTGTAACTTAATTTTTGCACTATTGCTGCAAAAGAAAAAGGGGGATTTATGAAAGCAAAACTTGTTTCGCTGCTGCTTGGGCTCGTGATGCTTGCCATGCCTGCGGCAACTTTTGGGCAAATGGCCTTTGGCATGCCAAGCTCGAATGTTTTGGCTGCAACCACAGTTTCTGAAAACAAAGCGATTCAACAAAAATTAAAGGAGCTTGGTTATTACAAAGGCAGCGTCGACGGCGTTTATGGTCAAGGCACACGAAGTGCGGTCATATCTTTTCAAAAAGCCAATGGTTTGACCGCTGATGGAATTGTGGGGCCAAAAACCGCCCAAGCACTTGGTATCACTTTAAATTCTGATGAAGTCGCACAATCTGGCAGCGATTTGTATTTGCTTGCAAAATGTGTGTATTCAGAAGCTCGTGGTGAGCCGTATGAAGGGCAGGTTGCTGTTGCGGCGGTGGTTTTAAACAGGGTGGAAAGCCCTGAGTTCCCAAACACAATCGCAGAAGTCATCTATCAGCCATGGGCTTTTACTGCGGTGCATGACGGTCAGATAAATTTGGAGCCCAACGAAACGGCTTACAGCGCTGCAAAAGATGCTATGAATGGTTGGGATCCTACATATGGTTGTTTGTATTATTACAATCCAGCAACCGCCACAAGCAAATGGATTTTTTCGAGAACCACTGTTGTCACCATCGGCAAACATGTGTTTGCGATATAGGAGGAAATTATGAAGAAAGAAAATGACATTTTAGCAGATGCTAAACCTCGCAAAAAATTTTCCAAAGGAGTGGTGATCGGACTTTCCATCGCAACCGCTGTGCTTGGGCTTTCCACCATCGGCCTTGCAACGGCATATGGGATTGCACAAACTCAAAGCAACAATTACTCGGTTCAACTTGAAAATGTTTATCAAAAAAATATGTATGATTTGATTGAAAGCGTCAACAATGTTGAAACCAAACTCAGCAAAGTTCTTGCATCTAACAGCTCATCTTATCAGAAAAAACTGTTAAGCGAAGTTGCGTCAAATTCGGAACTTGCACAAAATGCAGTTGCAGGCCTTCCGATTTCACAAAATTCGCTATCTGCAAGCGTAAAATTTATCAATCAGCTTGGCGGTTACTCGCAAACGCTCGCTGATTCGTTGACACAAGGCAAAGACTGGACGAGTTCGGAATTGAAAACAATTCAAAAGCTGCATCAAAGCGTTAAAGAGATGAAAAGTGAGATAAACAAATTTTCTCGCAAAGTGCAGGAAAATTATTCGATTTTAAATCAAAGTTTGAAATTGAATGGCGACTACAACAACTTCACAATCGAAATGAATAAGATAAAAGGCGACAACATGGACTATCCAGTTATGATCTATGATGGGCCATTTTCAGATTCGACGTTGGACAAAACCGTCAAAGGCCTTTCGGGAGATGAAAAAAACAAAGATGAGTGCAAAGCGGAAGTTGAAAAATGCTTTAAAAATCTTGCCAGCATTGAATATAACGGCGAAATCAACTCTCGTTTTCAAACTTTTACATATAATGTTGTAAACACCGATTCGCAAAAGCTTTTCGTTCAAGTTTCCAAAATTGGCGGCCATGTTTTGACTGTAAGTGGCAGAGGCAGTGAGAGCAGCGAAAAAAATATAGATGAGAAAGCTGCACAAAACATTGCGATAGAGTTCGCCAAAGAAAATGGTATAGAAGACCCACAGGTTGTTTGGCATGATTCTTTAAAAAACAGCTACTATCTTAACCTGGCGCCGACTTCCAATGGAATAGTTCTTTATCCAGATTTGGTCAAAGTTAAAGTGGACCTTGGCAGTGGAAGCGTTGTGGGCTATGATGCGACAAGTTACTTTATGAACCATGTTCCGAGAAACCTAAAAACGCCGTCGAAAACTGCCAAAGACTTTAAAGCCTCTCTTCCAAATGGGTTCGAAATCAAATCAATGAGAACCGTGCTTGCACCGCTTGACTATGGCAGAGAAGTGATCTGCTTTGAATATGAGTGCGAAAAGGGCGGGGCGACATATTATTTTTACTTGAACGCTTTAACCGGTGAAGAGGAAAATGTTCTCAAAGTCGTTCAAACTGACGACGGAAGCAAATTGTTGTAAAAAAGTGGCAAACAAGCCACTTTTTTCGTTTTTAAAGGCAGTGGCTTTCAAATTACGGTATTGACAATAAGGAGCTCTTAGGGTATAATATTCATCGGAGGAACTGATGAAAAAATTACTTATGTATCTGGTCGTGGCAATAGTTGTCGTGACATGCGGGTTCTCAATTTATTATGTAGTTAGAAACGATGAAGAAATCTCAGCCATAGAGCTTACAGATATGGTTTACTATATGAATGAGGGTGAAACTCTTCCAATTCCTTTGGAATACACAAATCCGTCGCCTCACACCGAATTTACATACTCGATTGAACAAGGCTACGAAGATTACGTTACAGTGGATTTGGACGCTTGGACAATCACAGCCAACAGAGCTGGCCTTGTCAATATTACATTCACTTCCACAAATGAAAACTATGCAAGATATGAAATTCCTTGCAGCATTGGAAACGGTTCTTCAACCACACCTTGGTATATTCGAAATGTGGAAGATTTGCAAAACATAGGAAAGGGAAATCATCTTTACTCTGACAATTATCAACTGACAAACGACATCGTGGTCGGAGGCGAGATGTTGCCGATCGGAGTTGTTGAAAACAATGGTATTATCAACATATATGAATTCACAGGCACGCTTTCAGGTGGAAACAACAGATATGCAATCAAAGATGTTGTGATCGACAGACAAGACAAAAACTTTTTTGTGGGCGGCGTTTTTGCAATCATCGGCAGCACGGGAAAGGTTGAAAATGTGAAGTTTGAAAACATCTCTGTGAATGGCAGTTTCAATTATGCCGGAGTGGTTGCAGGTGTCAACTACGGCTTGATTGGAATGTGTGAAGTTTCAAACAGTGAGGTTGTAAACACCAAAAGCGATTTCGCTTACACTGGCGGCATTTGTGGTTTAAACAAAAGATCCGAGGGCAGCAGCAATTTTGCGCAAGTGAACATATGCTCATCTGATGTTGCAATTACATCAAAGTATGTCGCAGGTGGAGCCGTTGGCTTTAATGATGCCGGAGTCATTTTTAATTGCCAGATCAGAACAAGATCTCTTGACTTGCAGGTTGTTGAGGGCGCGGATTCAACTTACTCTTATTTTGGTGGCGTGGCTGGAATTTCAAGATCATATCACTATGCAAATGAAGTTTACACCAGTTATGTTTCAAACTGTTTGGTTTACATTGATTCAGTGGACAACACCACTTCTCACATCGCAGGCGTTTTTGGAGCCTATTACGGCATTCCAAACTTGGCAGGCTCTGGCGGCAATTACAGCATGATTTTTTATGTTTCAGAAAGCGGAGTGAGGCCATATTACATTCATGGCGATGATGAAGTTATTTCAGATGAAAATCCTAATTCTGCATCTCACTATGTGAAACAAATCTCACATGAAGAGGCGTTGCAGCGCACAACTTACACTTCAATTCCTGGCAACAGGTGGGATTTTGATGAAGTTTGGCAGATCGAAACTGGTGCGACAATCTCACTTAGATTTACTGCGAACGAAGATGGCGATATGCCATATCAATTCTTCCCAGCGAGTGGGAATGTTTATGAAATCAATTCAGACAACATTGAAGAGGCCTTTGACAACATGAGAGGCAATCCTTCTCAAAACATGGTGTATGAGGTGACTGAAACGGTTGTTTTGAATTTGAACGGTGAGACATGGCAGCCGATAGGAACCAGCGCAAATCCATTTATGGGCCAAATTGTGATGGACGAAGATGTTTACATTATTTTAAGAAATGTGACAATCGCATCAAGCACTTACACAGGACTTTTTGGATATGTTTCTGGCAACAACACTTTGATTCAAAACATTTACATTGACAATCTGACAATCGAAGGTGGCACAATGGTGGGAGGAATCGCTGGTTACAATGACGGTGCAACCATTCAAAACTGCCTTATCAATGGTTTTGATATAACATCAAGCAAATATGCCGGAGTTTTTGCAGGGTTCAACACGGGAAGGATCATAAATTGCAAGTATAACGTCAGCTATGAAATTGCCTATCAAACCGATGATTTTGGCGAGCCTACAAGCGAACAACTCACTCTTTATGGCACAACAGTCTCAAACAGCGGAACGACAAATTATGTCGAATTGATAAATCCTGTAATGATCATTGACGATGATGGAAATTTCTTGTTGGCAATCGAAGCGGGCAGAGTTTACAACACTCTTTACACTTATGATGAGGAATTTGATGTTTATTCTGAATTGGATTCAAGCCTTGTGCTTGCAACCGACAACAGTGGAGAGCCAATACCTTATTCGTATGGAGAGGGCAGAACAAACATTTCTGATCAGCACAGCTCGATCATGTATATTGGTGGGTTTGTTGGCAAAAACCAAGGAAGCATTTCAAGCGGTATCGGTAGAGGCAGCAACTATATCAATTTGGCAGTGAAAGATTCGACCAGCGCTATCTATGTCGGGGGCGTGGTTGGTTTGAACAACGGCAGCGTTCGAGATATTAACATAAGCTATTTGACGGTGGAAGCTTCGACATTTGATGGTTTAATTTACGCCGGAGGAATAGTTGGATATCAGTATGATTCTGGAAGTTTGGTGGAAGCTTGCGTGATTGACCAAACAAACAACATCATCATTTCAAAAAGCAATCAAAACAGCATCGCTGGTGGAATAGCCGGATTTGTAGGCCGCGATTCCACAGTGAGATATTCATCAACTGATGTCATATCAATCACGGCCTGCTCTGCGGGAGGCTTTGCAGGAATTGTGAATGGAAATGTTGAAGAATGTTATTCAACGCAAAACACCACTCTAAACGCAAGTTATGCGGGTGGATTTGCTTGCACATTGAATGGTTCGATTAAAAACAGTATGAGCGCAGCCACCGTCAATGGAGATGTGGTGCAAGCAGGAATGACGGTTTATTTGAGAAGCGGCTCCAGCATTGACTATTGCTATATAGATGTCGCGTTCAACAACACCTCTGGTGGAAGCACGTATGCAGAAACCTCTTCTGCATTCAGAGCAAACAGCGGCACATTTGGAACGATTACAAACTCTATTATTGTCGGTGATACAGGCTCGTCAGTTGTTGAGTTTGGCTTCCCAATCTATTTGCAATATGGTATTGTCAACGGGAAACTTGCACCTTATTTGACAATAAATGGTGCGGCAGCTGAAATGCAGGCTTACTATATTTGGTGGTGGCAAGGCTTTGAAGGCTCAGATGAAGATGCAATGGTGGCTTCCACCAGCGCGGTGAGCGGCCAGGGCGCGGCTTTAAGTGGAGCCGGATTTGATGAAACCATTTGGGATTTTTCATCATCTGATCCAAATCAATATGTTTTGCCGACTAATGCAGCAGGAAATGCAGCAGAAGCACGAAGCTCAGGCGGATCAACTGGTGGCACAACCACTCCATCAGATCCATCAGGTGGAGATAACGGCGAGATAACCGACCCAGATGAAAATCCAGGAGATGTCGCTGACCCGGGTGAGGGAGATGTCACAGATCCAGGCGAAGGAGACATCACTGATCCAGGTGAAGGTGATGTTACGGATCCAGGCGAGGACACTGGCGATGTTACCACCCCAACAGATCCAGAGCAGTCAGGAGAAGAAGAAGGCTCTGGTGAAGGTGATCAAACAGAACCTTCTCAGCCAGAACAAACAGAACCAACAGAGGACCAGCAAGATTTGGCTGAGGCCGCATAAACAAAAAAACACATCTTTTCAGATGTGTTTTTTTATCGCATTAAAAACCAAGCAAGGTTAAAAGAGCCGTGCTGCAAAGCGAGTTGGATTTTTTGAGTTTTTTATTATTCAGCAGGTTTGCTCAGTTCTGTTTCGTAAGAAGCAAGCACTGCGTTTTTGATCATCTCTCTTGTTTCGGTGTTGATTGGGTGAACGATGTCTTTGTATTCGCCATCAGGTGTTTTCCTGCTTGGCATTGAAATGAAAAGCCCTTCTTTTCCGTCGATGATTTTGATGTCGTGAACCACAAAGCAATCGTCAATGGTTATTGATGCCACAGCTTTGAGTTTTGCATCGTCCTTGTTTACGAGTCTTACTCTAATGTCAGTGATTTTCAAGTTAGTTTACCTTCCTTTTAAAATTTAGATTGAATTTCAATCTACCTTGATTTTAGCAAAATTTTCTGCAAATTCAAAATGATTTCAACAGATATGTGTCAATGAAAGCACAAAAATCATAAATAATCATGTGTTTTACGAATATAATGGCACTTTGATCAGCTTTGAGTTTCGTGGTAAGGGCGAAACAAATGTTTTTTTGCATGGCTGGGGACAGAGTAAGGAATGCTTTTACAAAGTCACATCGCTTTTGCCCAAAGCCAAGTGGTTAAAGGTGGATTTTCCGCCCTTTGGACAAAGCGGCGAGGTTGAAGACTGGACGCTTTTTACATATGCAAACATGCTCATATCACTATGTGAGCATTTGAAAATAAAAAAATGCAATTTAATAGGCCATTCTTTTGGTGGCAGGGTTGCCATTTTGATTGCCGCATTGAGACCAGAACTGGTTGACAAACTGGTTTTGATTGCAAGCGCAGGAATGAAGCCTAAACGGCGGCTCAGTTATTATTTTAAGATTTGGAAATTTAAATGCTTTAAGCTTTTTGGAATTTTGCCAGAAAATGCTGGCTCCGCAGACTATCAAGCTTTGCCAGCAAAAACTCGAAGCACCTTTGTGAGCATAGTGAACACTTATTTGGAAGAATACTGTCCGCTCATTAGTGCCAAAACCCTGATTATATTTGGAGAAAAAGATGAAGTCACGCCGATTTACATGGGCCGAAGGCTGAACCGCTTGATCAAAGGCTCGCGACTGGCGATTCTCAATCATTCTGGACATTTTTGTTTTGAAGAAAGACCTTTGAAGGTTTCGCAGCTTATTTCAGATTTTTTAAAGGAGGAAACATGAGGATAGCATTTGCAATTTTGTTTGCTCTCTTTTTCTTTATAGCGTCCTATCCATTGGCAAAGAATTTGCAGCTAAGTGGATATGACTGTTGTTATATATTAAGAAATTACTTTTCGTTGCCATATGAATTCCGTGGCAAAAATCGTTTGGTTTTCACAAAAAGAGCTTTGCGGCTGATAATTTTGTATTTTTTACTGCTTTTGACTATCAATTTTTTAATATTTTTATTAATCTATGAGTTTTGGATAATCATCATCGCTGTCATTTTGCAACTGCTATTTTTGAATGGATTGCTGGTTTTGTCAGCTTTAATTTTGCAGCCATTAGAGAAATTGATAAAAAATTGTTATATAAAAAAGGCAAAAAAACTGCTTAACACATTCAAAGGAACAAAGGTGGCGATAACTGGAAGCTTTGGCAAAAGTTCAACGAAAAACTTTTTGTGCCAAATTTTGCAAAAGCGTTTTAAAGTGTGCAACACACCAAAAAATTACAACACTCCAATGGGTTTGTGCAAAACCGCAATCGAACTTTTAAAATCTGATGACGAAATTTTAGTGGTTGAAATGGGCGCGCGCCGTAGGGGCGATATTGCAGAGCTTATGGGAATGCTCAATCCAAGTTATGGCATTATGACAGCTGTTGGAGAACAGCATCTTGAAAGTTTTGGAAGTTTGAGCGCTGTTGAAAACACCAAGTTTGAAATGTGTGAGCATATGTGCAAAGGTGGGTGCGTGGTTTTTGACTGCGCCAGTGACATAACCGAAAGTTTGGCAAACCGTTATCGTGGAGAAAAAAAGCTGGTCAATATTGAGGGCGGTTTTGCATACTTTACAAATCTTAAAATGTCGTCAAAAGGTTGTAAATTTAAATTGCAGATAGCCAAAAAAAGTGTTGACATCGAAACCAAGATCATCGGCAGGCTGCTTTTAAATGATTTGGTGGCTGCCGCTGCAATGGCCTATTTGCTTGGCGTTGAGATTGAACTTATTGCTGACACGATAGCGCAAATCAAACCTTTTCCACACAGATTGCAGATCATTGAAACGCCATACACCACGATCATCGATGATTCTTACAATTCAAACTTGGTGGGTGCAGGCCAGGCGCTTGAAGCTTTAAATCTTTTTAAAGGCAAAAAAATAGTCATCACTCCTGGACTGATCGAACAGGGCCAGCGGCAATACGAATTGAATTACAAATTGGGAAAGTTGATTAGTGGGGTTTGTGATGAACTTATTATTATGAACAAAACAAACCAAACGGCTTTGACAGAGGGGGCAAAAGCGGGTGGAATAAAGGACTGCCAGCTGCATTTTGCAAAAACCAGGCAGGAGCAAACGGAAATTTTGCAAGAATTGCAGGAAAAGGGAAGTGTGGTGCTTTTTGAAAACGACTTGCCTGATCACTATAATTAAGGAGAAGAAAATGGAAAAAGTTTTGGTGTTTTACGGTGGGAAAAGTGTTGAGCATGACATTTCAATCATAACAGCGTTGCAGGCCATGAAAGCTGCAAGTGAAGATTTTGAATTTTTGCCCGTTTACATAGATCATGACGGCTCATGGTGGACAGCAGAAAATTGTCAAAACCCGCATATTTATTCAGATTTTTTGGCGCTGGCCCAAAGTCCAAAGCGTGTGCATATGAGCATGGGTGAGAAAAGTGTGATAATCAATGGACGTTTTAAAAAACGCGTTTTCAAACCAGATGCGGCGCTGGTGTGCTTGCATGGGGCAAATGGTGAAGATGGTGCCATGGCCGGAGTTTTGCAGATGGCGCAAATTCCATATTCCTGTCCCACGCTTGCAAGCAGTGCCCTTTGTTACGACAAGCAGCTGACAAAAATCGTGCTTTCTCACTATGGCGTGCCGGTTTTAGAAAGCTTAACCTTTGACTCTGAGTCTATCAACAAAAATCACATCATTTCACAGATCGGTTTTCCATTGATTGTCAAGCCTTCCCGGCTCGGCAGCAGTGTTGGCATTGCTGTGTGTCATAACATTAAAGAGCTCGACAAAGCGATTGAAAGTGCAAAATTATATGATAAAAAACTCGTTTTCGAGCGTTTTGTCGAGCCATGCAGAGAATTTAATTGTGCTGTTTGCATTTTAAATGGCAGGGCTATGCCGTCCAACGCCTATGAAATAGTGTCTGGCAAATTTTATTCGTTTGATGAAAAATACTTGCAAACCAAGCCATGTTCGAAAGCAGTTGGAAACAAAAAACTTGAAAAACAAATTCAGGCTTTGGCTGAAAAAGCAGCACTCCTTTTGGAATGCGAAGGGGTTGTGAGAGTGGACTTTTTAATGGACGGCGAAAAACTTTTTGTAAACGAGATCAACTCGATTCCAGGTTCGCTCGCCGGCTATCTGTTTGGAGATTTGAGAGAGGTTGTGATTGAGCTTATTGAAAGTGCCAAGGAGCGTCAAATCGAGAGCGAAAAGCTTTCGTATAAATTTGATTCCACAGCATTAAAGGTTTTTGAGCAGGCGCAGGATTTGAATATATATTCAAAAAAATGATTAAATATGAAATTTCGTTTGCGGTCAAGTTTTAATAATTTTTGTCTAAATATGGGTTGTTTTGGCGCAATGGGCTAATATGATGACAAGATGCGTTATCATGTGCTAAAAGCGAGGAAGTGGAATGATTTTAAGGAGCGGTATGGAATTTAAAAATCAAAATATATTGCCGGCAGAGGTTTTGGAAAGAGAAGTCAAAGGCGTTTGCGTGGATTTAAACAAGCTCAAAAAGGGAGACATCTTTTTGGTGTTAAAAGATGATGACCAGGCTATTTTCAAGATCAATGCGGCGTTGAAAGGTGGGGCGCAGTTGGTGCTTGCGGCGAGCGACTATGGAATCGAAAATTGCTATGCCATTGCCAATCCGCGAAAGGCATGGGCGCTGCTTGAAAAAAAATTGCATCATGATGCTTGCGACAAACTGAAAATAGTGGGGGTGACTGGCACAAACGGCAAAACCACAACCACTCACATTCTTTACAACATTTTGAAAGATGCTGGCAAAAAAGTGGCCTTGATTGGCACGCTTGGTGCGTTTTATGATTCAAAACAAATCGACACCGGCTTCACGACGCCAGACCCTGACATTTTGCATGAGCTGTTTGAGCGATTTGTCAATGATGGCGTGGAATATGTGGTCATGGAAGTTTCGGCACATGCGCTTGCATTGGAAAAGATGGCCGGAGTCAAATTCGATGTTGGAGTGCTGACAAACATAACTCAGGACCATCTGGATTTTTTTGGCGACATGGACAATTACGAACAGGCCAAATACAAACTTTTTTCCTTTCATCAATCGCGCAGTGCGGTGGTTTGTGCCGACACAATAAACATGCGCAAGTTTTCAAGTTTGGTGGATTTGCCCACGACGTCATATGGCTTGCACACTCCGTGTGATGTTTTTGGAAACATTGAAAAAGCTTCGTTAGACGGAAGCATCTATCTTTGCAACTGCCATGACAAGGTGTTTTTGGCCAGCACTCCTTTGGTGGGTGAATACAACGTTGAAAATTGTTTGGCAGCCACGGCGGCGGCCTCGCGACTTGGAATAGATGTGCGAAGCATTCAAAGAGCGATCAAATATCTGCCAGAAGTTGAGGGCAGATTCAACGTGAAAAAAGGTGCAGGCAAACAGGTTGTAATTGACTACGCTCACACTCCTGACGGCCTTGAAAAGATCATAAAAAATGTCAAACCTCTGGCGGCCGGAAAGGTGATCACGGTGTTTGGCTGCGGAGGCAACAGAGATGCAAGCAAAAGGCCTGTTATGGGGAAGATAGCTTCTTCATTAAGCGATGTGGTGGTGTTGACAAGTGACAATCCGCGTTTAGAAGAGCCGATGGAGATCATTTCTCAGATCGCTGATGGAGTTGTCAAAGGCAGCGATGTGAAAATCGAACCCGACAGGTCGCGAGCTATCAAGCTTGCCATCAATTCGGCGGAAAAAGATGATGTGGTGATTATTGCTGGCAAAGGTGGGGAAAAATATCAAGACATAGGTGGAGTCAAAATTCCATATGATGATTTAAGCGTGGTGGAGGAAACTTTTTTTGAGATAAATGAAGCCGAGCATTTGAAAGGAGAGCCAAAGAGTGTCATTAAGCGTTAAAATAATTTTGATCACATGCTTAGCCGCCTTGATTGGTCTAGCAGTGGCCTATCCTGTGATAATCGTCTGCAAAAAGCACAAACTTGGTCAGACGGTTTTGCACTATGTGGAAAAGCACTCGTCAAAGTCCGGGACGCCAACTATGGGCGGAGTTATTTTTATTTTCAGTGCAATTTGTGCCAGTGCGCTTTTTTTGTGGCAGGATAGTTTCCTTGCTTGGACAAGCCTTCTTGTGATGCTGGCGTTTGGCCTGCTTGGTTTTTTAGATGACTTCATCAAAATTCATTTTAGGCAAAATGAGGGTTTAAAACCCTATCAAAAGCTTATTGGTCAGACCGCCATTGCGCTTATGATTGCCTTTTTAATTTATTATCGCGTTGGGACAAGCCTGGATTTTTTTGGCCTTACCATAGACTTAAAATGGGGGATCATTCCTTTTGCTGTGCTCGTGTTTTTGGCAACCGTCAACAGTGTCAATTTGACTGATGGGCTTGATGGACTGGCTGGCGGAGTCAGCCTGGTTTATCTGCTGTTTTTTGGTGCGATCGTGGCGCTTATGGGCACGGCACAAACTGATGCGCTTGCACTTTCGAGTTTTGCGCTTTGCGGAGGACTGGTCGCATTCTTGGCAGTCAACACCTTTCCAGCAAAGATTTTTATGGGCGACACTGGATCGCTTGCACTAGGAGGCTACATCGCTTGTCTGGCACTTTTCACGGGAAAAGCGCTTTACATTCCAATCATGGGATTGATGTTTGTGCTTTCAGCCCTAAGTGACATAATTCAAGTTGCGCATTACAAACGAACCAAAAAGAGGGTGTTTTTGATGGCGCCATTACATCATCATTTTGAAAAAAAGGGAGTGCATGAAAACCGAATCGTCACAATATATATAATTGTGACAAGCCTGCTCTCAGCAGGGTGTATTTGCTTAGAAATTTTGATCTAGTAAAGAGGTTTTTATGAAAAAATTGAAGGGGAAGAGGGCGCTTGTTTATGGGCTTGGCAGAAGCGGACAGGCAGCAAGCAAACTTCTCCACAGCCAAGATGCATGCGTGAGCATTTATGATGATGACAAAAACGAGCGTGGCTTGTTTTGCTTTGATTCACAACCGCTTTTGCATAACTATGATCTGGTTGTGGTAAGTCCCGGAGTTACGGTGAGATCCAACAATTTGCTCTCAGGCTTTAAAGCTCGCAAAACGCCGGTTATAAGTGAGCTTGATTTGGGCAGCAAGTTTTGCAAAGGCAAGATCATTGCCGTGACTGGCACAAATGGCAAAACCACAACTTGCAGTTTGCTTGGAAAGATTTTTGAAGCCGCTGGGAAGAACACTTTTGTTTGTGGAAACATCGGCTTGCCAATCAGTGCAATCGCCTTAAAAACTTCAAAGAAAAGCTTTATCATTTGCGAAACCTCAAATTTTCAGTTGGAAACCTCTTCGTCGTTCGCGCCCGATCTTGCGTGTGTGTTGAATTTGGCGGAGGATCACTTGGACCGCCATGGCAGTTTTGAGGAGTATTTACGAGTTAAACATTTGATATTTCAAAATTACAAATCTTCTCAAACCGCAGTGGTCAATGCAGACGATAGCAATGTCATGAATTTAAAATTACCAAAAAAATTGTCACTTTTTTCTTTAAAAACCTTAAAAAAAGGTGTTTTTATCAAAAATGGCTGCATTTACAACGGCAAGACTCGAATAATTTCCCTAGATGACATTCCTTTGATTGGTGTAAAAAATTATCAAAACGTCATGGCTGCGGTGGCGGTGGCTTGCCATTACAAAATCAAACCTCGCATAATTCGAGACGCGATCTCAAATTTTATGCCGCCAGCTCATCGATTGAGTTATCTCGGAGAAAAAAACGGGGTGAGGTTTGTTGACGATTCCAAGGCCACCAACATCGCTTGTGTCAAGATGGCCATTGAAAGCTTGCAATCCAACAGATTGGTTTTGTTGCTTGGTGGGCAAAACAAAGGTCTGAGCTTTGAAAAGCTGTTTCTTGAAAAGCCTAAAATAAAAAAATGTCTGTGCTTTGGTGAGGCGGGTGAAGAGATTTTTGAGACTGCGTCGAGATTCGGTTACGATGCAGAGGTTTTTCCAACCATGAGAGAAGCTGTCATCAGAGCGAAAGCTTTCGCAACTAGTGGTGATGTTGTCTTGCTTTCTCCGGGTTGTGCAAGCTTTGACGAATTTTCCTCTTATGCTGTGCGTGGACAAATATTTATGGAGCTTATAAGTGAAAGTTAAGTCAAACTATATTTTTATTACTTTGTTGGTTTTGGGGTTGACAATTTTTGGCTGCATCATGGTTTATTCTGCCAGCTGCTATTCTGCGGCCTATCACTATGGCAACAGCCACTTTTTTTTGTATAAACAAATTTTCGGTGTGGTGATTGGGCTCGCACTTATGATCGGGCTGTCCTTTTTTGATTATCATAAACTAAAAAAAATCAAGTGGCCGCTTGTGGCTGTGGCGGTGGTCCTGCTGGTTTTGGTTTTTGTGCCAGGTCTCGGCACGGAAAGTTATGGCGCCAAAAGGTGGATCTCTTTGCTTGGTGTTTCATTGCAGCCATCAGAGGTGGCAAAATTTGCATTGGTCATCTTTTGTGCGGCTTATTTGTCTGAAAATCACGACAAGGTCAAAACCTTGAAAGGGTTGTTGCCGGTTTTGGGCGTTGCAGCCGTTTTTTGTGTGCTGGTGATTTTGGAGCCAAGCATGTCCGTGACCATGTGTTTGGCATTTACAACGCTTTTTATGTTGATAATCGGCGGCATCAGCAAAAAACACACCATCATGTTTTCGATTCCTGCCGCGGCGGCGGTGCCATTGCTGATAATCTTGGAGCCTTACAGACTCAAACGATTGTTTGCGTTTATAAATCCTTGGGCATCGCCACAAGGTGAAGGGTTTCAGCTGATTCAGTCGCTTTATGGTTTGGGTTCTGGTGGTTGGTTTGGAGTTGGGCTTTTCAATTCCAGACAAAAGTATTTGTTTTTGCCATTTGCTGAGTCAGATTTTATTTTTTCAATAATAGGCGAAGAAACGGGTTTGATCGGCTGCATTTTGCTTATATCAGCTTTTGCGCTTTTGATCTTTTTGCTTGTCAAAATCGCCTTGAACGCCCCAGATCGATTTGGAGCATTGCTTTGCGCAGGAATTGCATTTGTCATTGGGATTCAAACGATTTTAAACATCGCCGTTGTCACTGGATCTATTCCTCCAACAGGCCTGCCTTTGCCATTTATTTCGAGTGGAGGAACTTCGGTCATGATGTTTATGGCCGGTATTGGAATTTGTCTCAACGTTTTAAGACAACAAAAAAAGCGTCAAGTTTAGACGCTTTTATTTTAGATCAAAATATGCAGACACATATTTTGCGATGTAATTTGCTTCTTGGTCAATCATCTTCGTTGTTTTTTCTTCTTCAAGCGGTTGAAGCTCTTCAAAAACATACACGGGTTCTTCCACTTTAAAATCGGCAACATCTGAAAGTGCCGCTGCCAAAACGTCCATTTCTCTGTCATGGCAGCGAGCGCATTGAGTGCTTAAATATCTGGCGTTTGCAAAATTTGCTTCTTTTTCCACTCTTTTTGCTTTCTGATAGCAAAAAAGTTGATGCCCAATCAATCCCAAAGCTGTTCCAAGAGAAAGTCCGCCAATCACAGGAAACATCACGCCGGTTTTCTGACCTAAGAAATAATAGGCAGCACCTGTCAAGGCTGTAAGCACCGCTTGGCCCACCAAAGTCACGCAAAGCGCTGAGGTGTTGTTTTTTTGAACCTTTTGCGCAGCAGGTCGGACAGCTTTGTTGATTATGTCCTGCTTGACCAAGCAAAATTCATCTTTATATTGCTCCATCAACATCTCTTTTGAGCTTGCATCGCCTGCCATCGCCAATTTTGCCTTCTCATTGATGAGCTCATCGATTTTTTTAAAGATGCGTTTTAGTTCGCGCTTTGCTTTTAAGCTTTTAATAAAATTGCTTTTTTCGATTTCTTTTTCCATGTTTTGAATTATACATCACATATGCACATATGTCAATATGCAAATTCACGAAAGCGGAGAAAAAAACATAATATAGATTGTGATTAGCAGCAGAAATTCAAAAGAGGAAAACATGGCCAAACTTTTAATTCATGGCGGCAGAAAGCTGAGTGGCGAACTTCAAATCACCGCGGCCAAAAATGCTTATTTGCCAATTCTCGCAGCTTGCGTGCTTTGTGAAGAAAAAATAGTTTTACATAATTATCCGCATTACTGCGACACTGAAAGCATGTGTAAAATTTTGACTTCGCTTGGAGCGAACATAATTCAGGAGGGAAGTGACTTGGAAATAGACCCTTCCGCTCTTTTTTCATGGGGAGTGGAAAGCGAGCTTGCCTGTCAGGTGCGCTCTTCCATATTCATGTTGGGTGCTCTTTTAGGCAGGTTTAAAAAGGCAAGAGTCGCTTATCCAGGAGGTTGTGAAATTGGCGCCAGGCCGATTGACATTCATCTTGCCGGCTTTCGCAAATTGGGAGTAAAAGTTGAAGAAAAACACGGCTTTATTCAGTGTGATGCTTCAAACATGCATTCAGCGACCATTCTTTTGGACTTTCCAAGTGTGGGCGCCACTGAAAGCTTGATGATGGCAAGCGTGCTTACAAGTGGAACCACCCGGATTTTGAATGCCGCCAAGGAGCCTGAGATAGTTGATCTTGAAAACTTTTTGGTCAAAATGGGGGCAAAAGTTCGTGGAGCGGGCACTGGCGAGGTGGTCATTGAAGGCGTGAAAAAATTGAAAGGCTGCGAATATGATCCAATCAAAGACAGGATAATTGCAGGAACATATTTGATAGCCACGCTTATGTGTGGAGGAGATGTTACATTAAAGGGGGTCAAAGGTGAACATTTGGGGGCGCTTATTGACAAACTCGGGCAAACTGCTTGCAACATCGAATGCAAAAATGATAAAATTAGGGTGAAAGCAGAAGGGAGAATGGCTGCACTTGGAAAAATCGAAACCTCGGTTTATCCAGGCTTGCCAACCGATTTGCAGGCTCAAATTTTGGCGCTTCAAACGATAAGTGACGGCAGCAGCATGATTTGTGAAAATGTGTTTGAATCAAGGTTTAAACATGTGCCAGAACTCATCAAAATGGGCGCTGATATTCACGTCAAAGACAGGGTGGCTTTTGTTCGAGGGGTGAAAAAACTTTATGGAGCGTCTGTGACGGGAATGGAACTTCGCGGCACCGCCTCGCTTGTGCTTGCAGGGTTGGTGGCCGAGGGCTATACCACTGTTTCCGGGGTGAGGCACATCGATCGCGGTTACAGCGCGATTGAAAGCGAACTCTCCTCGCTGGGTGCGGACATAAGAAGGGTGAAAGATTGAAAAAGAAATGGATAATTGCTTTGAGTGTGGTGCTTGTGGTTGTTGTCACGATCGTGACGCTGTCTTTCACGCTTTTCACCGTGCAAAATTTTAAAATCGACATGAGGACAGGCTCCTCTTATGATTACAACGAGCAAGAAATTTTTGCCAGCTCTCAGTTGCAAACCGGCAAAAACATATTTTTCTTAAACAAGACGCAAGCTTCAAGCAACATTGAAAAGGCCTATCCTTATTTAAAAGTCATAAATATTGAAACGCAGTTTCCTTCCACCTTGGTTTTTCATTTGGCAGAAAGACAAGCCTTTTATGCTGTCAGAAGTGGAGAGGGCTGGCTTTATCTTGATGAGGATTTAAAAGTGCTGGAAAGCGTCGCTGCCCCTGAAAATGTTGTGGTGGTGGAAGCCGAGGTGCAGGCAAGCGAAGGAGACTTTGTCGAGCTTGCACTTTTAAAGGAGTTTTTTGACGCGCTGCTTATGAACAACCGTTCTCGGGAAGAGGGCATTGCCACCTTTGACAAACTGGAATATTTTGAAAGCGAAAATGAAGTTTATCTCAACCAAGAGCAGGGGTTAAAACTCACCCTTGACTCTGGCAGAGCGGTTTTCATTCACAACGCTGGCTATGGCCTGGCTTACAAACTTGCAAAATTTTACGCAGTGATTGGCTCGATTTACCAGCTCGCTGGCACTTTGCCTTCTGAAATCATTGAAAACAGCGAGATTCACATCAACAACTTCATAGGTTCAAATTACAGCGAACGTGACAGTTATTTTTATCTAGTCTACCAAGGCGAAAGGGTGGAGTTGTGAAAATCTATGCAAAAAAATTAATATTTATAAATTTTTGATTGACAAATTAAAACAAATATTTTACAATAAAGGCAGGTGAACAAATGAGAGGGAAAGAAGTTGTAGTTTTAGAGATAGGATCATCGCACCTTAGAGTGATTGTTGCAAAACCTGGCATCAACAACACACTTTTTGTCAAGGAGCTTTCGTCAAAGGTTTATGACGGCTACTATCAAGGTGAGTTTGTTGACGAGTCCAAACTTGCTCCATCGCTTTATGATGTTTTTGATTCGATTGATTACAAGAGAAACAAGTATTACAAAAAGCTTTTTGTTGCACTTCCTGCCGAAATGACAAATGTTCAACTTGCAACTGCGTCTATGAGCGTGGAAGGTTTGGGAAGGGTTACAAGAAGTGATTTGGATTCTCTCAGCGCACAGGCTCTTGAAAAAGTTAAGGGCGTTGATGTTGAAATAGTTTCCACCTCGCCACTTTACTATGCGGTTGACGATGTGAAAGGCTCACAACCAATTGGAAAGAAAGGTCGCACGCTTTCTGGTGAGTTTTCAATCATCACCTGTCCAAACAAACTTATCAAAACCTTCAACAATGTGCTTGCAGACCTTGGATTCATCAACGTGGAATACATAAGTGAAGTTTTGTGCAGTGCGCTCACTGTGGTGCCAGATGAGGAAAAAGAGGAGGGGGCACTTGTTATAGATGTTGGGCATCTGACAACCAGCGTGGCATATCTGAAAGGTTGTGGGCTTACAAACCTGACTTCCTTCTCAATCGGCGGAGGCCATATTACAAGTGATTTATGCGAAGCGTTTGACCTTTCTTTTGAAAATGCCGAAAATTTAAAAAAGCAAGTGGTCATCTCTGTGGAGGCTGAGCCGCTGGATTACTATGACTTGGTGACAGTGGAGGGCAAGATTGAAAGAATCCCACAGCAAGACGCAAACAAAGTGGTTTCCTATCGTTTGGAAACGATCGCTTCTGCAATAAATCAATGCTTGATGATGCAAGGGATTTCTTTAAACAACTATGTTCCAATCTATTTGATAGGTGCGGGTGCGACCAAAATCAAGGGAGGAAAGGATTTTCTTTCCAAGTGCATCAGCAAAAACATAGTTTTGGGCAGGGCGCCTTTCCCTGGAAAGGACAAGCCAGAAGATGCGGTGATATATTCACTGGCAGACTTCGCTCTTAAAAATTGTGATTAAACGCAATTTTTGCTTGCAAAATATGCGAAAATCAATTATAATTCTTTTAAATTAAGGAGACAAACATGGAAAACGTGGAAAACGACAATGTAACTTCATTTGCCAAAATTCTGGTTGTAGGTGTTGGTGGCGGCGGAAACAACGCTGTGAACAGAATGATCGAGGCAGGAGTTGACTCTGCCAAGTTTGTTGCTGTCAACACTGACAAACAAGCTCTTGTTGTGAGCAAAGCTCCAATCAGATTGCAAATTGGCGAAAGGCTCACAGGCGGCCTTGGCGCAGGTGGAATACCTGAGGTTGGCCAAAAATCAGCTGAGGAAAGCAAAGAGCACATCACTGAAATGCTCAAAGGTGCACACCTTGTTTTCATCACGGCCGGAATGGGCGGCGGAACAGGAACGGGTGCAGCTCCGGTTGTGGCAAGGATTGCAAAAGAAATGGGAATTTTGACAATCGCGGTTGTCACAAAGCCATTTGCTTTTGAAAGCAGAGTTAGGGCAGAAAATGCCAACAAAGGCATTGAAGAGCTTAAAAAATATGTCGACACCATGGTTATCATTCCAAATGAAAGATTGTTCCAAATCGTTCCAAAGAAAACCCCGATTTTGGAAGCTTTCAGATATGCTGACGACGTTCTTCGCCAGGGCATTCAAGGAATTTCAGATTTGATTGCAAAACCAGGCCTCATCAACCTTGACTTTGCCGATGTCAAAACCATTATGCAAAACAAGGGACTTGCACATATGGGCATAGGTCATGGCAAGGGCGAAAACAAGGCGCTTGAAGCTGTTAAACAGGCAGTTGCCAGCCCACTTATTGAAACCACGATTGAAGGCGCAAAAGGCTTGCTTTTGAACGTCAAAGGCGGCATTGATTTGACTCAGGAAGATGTGAGCGAAGTTGCCATGCTTGTTCAAGAGGTCATTGACCCAAGTTGCGTGGTTATCTTTGGAAACAGCATCGACATGGATATGAATGACGAGCTTGAAGTGACAATCATCGCGACAGGCTTCCCAAATCCAGAAGAAAAACCACAAGATGACGCTGCACAAGAAGCAAGAGATTTCAACCCAGACTTTGCTGAAAAAGAGGGCGGACTCAAAGGTTTGAGCGCATTGAAAAACATGCAAGAGGAAGCAAAACCAGAAGTTTCCATCAAGAAAGACGACTCGGTCGCTTCTTCAAGAGTTGATGTTGATGCTTCGATTCCTGCATGGCTCAGACAACTTAGAAGCAAAAAGAAATAAATTTAGGTTTTCTACAAAATGAAACACGATTTACTGCAAGTCGTGTTTTTTTTGTTATCTTTTTTGCGGTCTTGCAGGTTAAAATTGCCTTATCTGGGAAGGTGAGGAAATGGAGATCATCATCGAATATGCTCTTGTTGTCAATTTTATTTTAAACTACTTTATAATAACTGCTTGTGCCAAACTTTTTAAAGTCAAAGCCAAGTGGTGGTTTGTCAGCTGTTTTTTTGGAAGTGTGATGGCGCTTGTCATGCCGCTTTTCAATTTTCCATTGGTGGCAAACATATTTGCAACCCTTTTTGTTGGGATAATTATGGTTTGCATAAGTTTTCCAATCAAATGTTTTAAGGATTTGTTATTTTATGGATTTGGACTGGTGTTTTTGACCTTTGTTTTTGGTGGCGCATGTTATATGGTTTCCTCTTGGTTTGGCCAGCTCAGCACCCTTATCATTTGCTTGGTGGCCATGGCTGTGTATATTGCAATGCTTTTCTTGTTTAAAAAACTTGCCAAAAAGCGTGTCATCGACAGTTTCACTTGCAGCGTTCAAATCAAATGCAAGGACAAGATTGTCGAAGAAGTTGGCTACTTTGACAGCGGAAACGTGCTTTACGATCCGGTCACCTCAGAGCCAATAGTGCTGATCTCAAAGCAGGTTTTTGAAAAGATTGTTGGAGAGGACTATCTTTACTATATGTTAAAAAAGGAGAAGGCCAAAAAGCTGCCTTATGGCCACTTTGTCAATGTGGGGTCGGCAGTTTCAAACGGACAGATGCTTGTGTTTATGGCAGACAAACTCACAATCAGTGAAAAGGGCCAGCATTCAAAGATATACAAAAACACCTTGCTTGGACTCAGCCTTTCGGACTTTTCCAAAAGTTTGAATTCCGGAGTGCTTTTGCACAGTGCTCTTGTTTAAAGGAGGAAGATGAAAAGACTTTTATTTTTGATCAAAGAATTTCTCTGGAAACTTTTCGCAAAGCGAAATTTTTCCAATGTCAATGGCATTGTCTGCTATATATGCGGCAACGAAGCTTTGCCTTTGCCATTAGATGCAGAGGAAGAACGCATGCTTGTCCAGCAGGCAGAAGCGGGCAGTGAGTTTGCTCGCGAAAAGTTGATCGAGCATAATTTAAGACTTGTCGTTTACATTGCAAAAAAATTCGAAAACACTGGGATTGAGTTTGAAGATTTGATCTCCATTGGCTCGGTTGGCCTGATCAAAGCGGTGAAAACCTTTCGCAGCGACAAAAACATAAAGCTTGCAACCTATGCCTCTCGTTGCATTGAAAACGAGCTTTTGATGCAGCTGCGCAAGCTTTCAAAAATCAAGGGGGAGGTCAGCCTTGACAAACCTTTATGTGACGATGGTGAGGGAAACCAGTTGCTGCTTGCAGACATCATGGCAAGTGAAACAGACGAGGTTACAACTGCGATGGACTCGTCTGCTGATAAGGAAATTCTCTGGCAAATTTTGAGCCGGCTGGAGAGGAGAGAACAAGAAATTATGATCCTTCGGTTTGGTTTGGAGGGAAAAGATGAGCTCACACAAAAGGAGGTTGCCGACAAACTTGGCATCAGTCAAAGCTACATCTCTCGCATAGAGAAAAAGATTTTGGTGAAAATGAAAAAAGAGCTTGCGAAATTCAGCTGATGCCGCTCTAAATTGTTTGACTAATTTTGTCATAATTTGATAAAATAAAAGCATGAAAAACAAAGAGCAAAAAACCAAACGTTTTTTCTGTCGAGCGGATTTCGACAGGGTTTCAGACAAATTTATGCAACAAAATGTCACCTCAGGGGGGGGGGCGACAGTTTTAAGGGGTCTCCAAAATCTATAATGAGAAAACATGTGCTAAGCGGCGTGCTGGCATTTTTGATCTGCTTTGCAATTTTTGCAGCAGTGGTTTTTCCATTGCAGCAAACCTCGCAAATCTCGTCTCCTCTCAGCACCATTGCTGCAACAGGTCCTAACAACACCGACGGCTGGTGGATAGACGATGGC
Organism: uncultured Clostridia bacterium; assembly: GCA_944372355.1. Lineage (GTDB taxonomy): Bacteria > Bacillota > Clostridia > Christensenellales > UBA1242 > Caccovivens. The sequence continues at coordinate 37,437 of CALVYS010000006.1, forward strand.
CGCCGAGGCGACAGCTTCGCAGGCGGCACTGGAACGCAAGACGATCCATATCTCATTGAAACCGCCGAGCAGCTTGCTTATCTTTCCTATTTGGTTTACTCAGGCACGACAGATCCTCAGTATAGTCAATATATAAGCGGAAATTATTATTTTACAGGTGCTTATTTCAAACAAACCGCGAACATTGACCTTTCGGATTACTATTGGCAACCTATTGGAATTAGCAATAATCGTGATGGAACGGCGGTATATAATTATTTCTCCGGAAGTTATGATGGAAGTGGACACACTGTTTCTGGCGTTTACACTCCGGCTGGAACTGACAATGCTTACGATTATCAGGGCTTGTTTGGTTACATGCAAGGAGGAAACCCAACAATTTCAAACCTCGGCATTGTCGACTCATATATTCAAGGCGATGGTTATGTTGGTGGTTTGGTGGGTCTATCTGCAAGTGGCATGACAATAGTGGCTTGTTACAATTCTGGAACAGTTGTTGGAAGAACTCGTGTTGGAGGAATTGTTGGAGGCGGCAATGGTTGTAAAATCTACAATTGTTATAACAGCGGAGATGTGACAGCCAATTATGATAGTAGTTATGGTTGGGTCGGAGGAATAGCTGCTTATGCTTACGGGTTTGACATAACTAACTGTTATAATTCAGGCACCATAACAATCGCACCAAGCACTGCTTCAACGCGTGCACCGGCTCCAGGCTCAGAAAGTAGGGGCGCCGGAGGAATAGCGGGGAATGTTGATGGATCAATATCAATCACAAATTGCGTAAATGTTGGAGCGATCGTGCAGCTGACCACAGCTCCTGTTGGTGGTATAGGAGGTGGCGAAAGTTCAGAAATGTGGCCTACATACACCAACAACTATTACGGTGGAGAATGCGGAGAAATTGGCGGCGTCAGCGATGAAGATGTGAGTGGAATCGTTTACTCGTCAACTTTGGCTGACGACTTGAAAGATGAAGAGTGGTGCTTAAACACTTTGGGGTGGAACACTTACTATGTTTGGCAAATTTCTTCGTCAGGTTATCCAACACTGAGGACCACAACAGTTGAAGGAAGTTGGATAGACGACGGCGTTCGTGGCAGCTCTTTTGCAGGCGGCACTGGAACGCAAGAGGACCCATATCAGATCGAAACCGCCGAGCAGCTTGCCTATCTTTCATATTTGGTTTATTCAGGCACAACAGATCCTCAGTATAGTCAATATATAAGCGGAAATTATTATTTTACAGGTGCTTATTTCAAACAAACCGCGAACATTGACCTTTCGGATTACTATTGGCAACCTATTGGCATTAGCTATAATCGCAATGGAACTTCAACGGCTCATTACTTCTCAGGATATTATGATGGCGGTGGACACACCGTCTCCGGCGTGTTCACACCAGCAGGTTCAACCAATGCTTATTCCAACCAAGGCCTGTTTGGTTGCGTTTACGGAATTTCCGCTTCTGTGATGGCACAAATAACAAATTTGGGGGTTGTTGATTCTTTTATTCAAGGCTATCAAAATGTTGCTGGCATTGCTGGCTATATTGGAAACAGCCTTGAATATAATCAGTATGAATCCATCACCAATTGTTATAACTCGGCAGCAGTGATTGCATCTGACTCCTTTGCTGGCGGAATTGTTGGCGATGCAGGCGGCGTTGGGATTTTGATGTTAAACACCTGCTTCAACAGGGGAACTATCACTGGAAGCACTTGGGTTGGCGGAATAATCGGCCGAGGAAGGGCAGAGAATTGCTACAACACCGGAACGATAACCTCGACCAGCACCTCACGTGCATGCGTGGGCGGAATTTCTGGATATGGCTCAAGCATCACCAACTCTTTCAATATAGGCGAGGTTGTGGCGTCAGCATCAACCGAATTTGGCGGAATTTCTGGTGGAGGAAACACTGCAACAAACTGTTATTATGGTGGAAACTGCGGCAATATTGGTGCGGTGAATGGAAGCGATAGGGGCACATCTACATATGTTGAAAACCTGGATTTATTGGCCAAAGACTATGATTGGCTAACTTCGACGATGGGCTTTGACATGTACTTTGTGTGGAAACTGGATCCTGAACAAAATGATGGTTATCCGGTGTTCATCACAGACCCGGCCGAAGCCAACTGGTGGCTTGCAAGCGAGGATAACTATGACTTAATATGGGAAGGCGATGGTTCTCGAACCAACCCATACCAAATTTCCTCAGCAGAGGAGCTTGCAGGCCTGTCTTACAGGCTTTAC
>CALVYS010000007.1 GCA_944372355.1 uncultured Clostridia bacterium
TTGCGCCGCTGCCGGCGTCGCCTGCTTTGACTATGCCATAGTTGTAACTCTCCGTAAAAGTCACATTTGACGCAGAGATTGAAAAATAAGTTGACATTTTGTTGAAAAATCGTGAAATTTGTTTGTCTAAAATTTGGTTGTATGTTAAACTTAAATCGTTCATGAGGAGAGTTATGGCAAAGCAAATTGGGGTCAGCAACAAAGCCGCATTGCTCGAAAAGTTGTATGATGAAAGTGCAGATCCACTGACGCGAGAAGAGGTTATGGAACTTGCTTTATCATATGTCATTCCAAGAGGGGACAACAGCGCTTTGGCAAAGCGATTGCTTGAAAATTTTGGCTCCTTTTCCGATGTTTTAACCACTGATTGGCTGATTTTGAAAGAAGTTGAGGGTTTGACAGAGCGCTCGGCGAAAGCTCTCTCTTTGCTTTTTGAGGTGTTTGAATATTATGTTGAAACCGGGTTGGACAAGCGCTATGTTTTTGATGGAGAGGAAAGCGTTTCCGACTTTTTTGAAGAACTTTTGCGTTTTAAACAGGTTGAAATGACATACATCATTGGCCTGGATTCAAAGGGCCGGATCAAAAGCAAACACAAGCTGGCAACCGGTGGAATGAAAAGTGTTGGTGTCAGCACTCACGATGTTGCAAGGTTTGTGACTTCAACAAAACCCGCAGTTTGCTATATGTGTCACAATCATCCAAATGGCAGCGCTGTTGCATCGGAAACCGACCGCAAAGGCAACGAGCTTATCCATTCGTTGTGCTCAAAGCTCAAAGTGGATCTCGTTGATCATATAATTGTCGGAGTCGATGGCGTTTACAGCATGAAAAACAATCAATTTTTGCGTAAATTTAGCGTAAATTGAGAAAAATTTTATTAAAAATTTGAAATTTTAAAAACAAACGCTTCGTGCGGTGATTTTTTTATTAGGGGGAAAGATGCCGGTTAAGGGTGTGCACGAGGGACACAGAAAAAGGTTGATGGACACCGTTTTAAAAGTGGGTTTGGAGAAGGTGAGCAAGATTCAAGCCATGGAGTTTATTTTAACCTACATCTTTCCAAGAGGTGATGTCAATGAAATCGCACACAGCTTGCTTTCTAAGTTTGGCGATGTTGCAAGTGTGATAAACGCGGATTGGAAGCAGTTGGTCGCAGTGCCTGGCATGGGCGAAAGGTCTGCAAAAATGCTGCACGGGCTCAGCGATCTTTTCAACTACTTTGCCGAAGCGGCCTTAGATGACAAATACACTTTTGAATACAAGTCGGACATTGGAGATTATTTTGAAGAGCTGTTGCGCTACAAAACCACTGAAATGCTTTACATCATTGGCATCGATCCAGCCAGCCGAGTGAAGATGAAATATCGCTTGGTTTCCGGAAAACTTGACGGAAAAAGTTTTGATGAACGCGAGGTCGCAAAGTTTGTGACATCTTTCAAACCAGCTTACTTGTTTTTGGCACACAATCACCCAACAACAAAATCGGCGCCTTCGCCTGATGACTTGATAACTTTTCGCAAAGTGTTTGAGCTTTGTCAAGATTTGGGTTTGGCACTGGTTGATTATGTCATAGTTGGTTCTGATGGTGTTTACAGCACCAAAAATGGCGAATTTTATTGCACGTTTACAAATTGATGAATTTGGCCACGATCCCACCGACAAAACCACCAATCAGTGCAGCAAAAAATATTAAAAAAACAAGCAGCGGAGAAAATCTTCGCTCTTTTTTTTCGGCCGTATCCTTTTCGGTGAGTTGGTTGCCAAGCGGTAGTATACACAAGCAATAAACCCGCTCGTCATCATATTTAACATGTATGCATTCGCTTCTTTCCAAAAATGTGATGATGTGATCAAGGCCGTCCTCGTCCATTCGAAATTTTGAAGGCAGGGCAGAGATAATGTCGGCTTTGTCGATGACTTTATAGCCCGAGGTGCGACATTCCTTTTGCAAAATTTTAAGGACGAGTTTGGATTTTAAATCAAGCATGCTTTATTATTTGCGCATAGATGATAAAAATTCACTGCAAATTTCGACAAAATTAGGAAAAAATAATATCGCATCTTGACAAACCAATCAAAACGAGGTAAAATTTTAAAAAGGAGATTGAAGATGGCAGAATTTAAGGATCCAGAATTTGATTTGGTTGAGCTTATTGAAAATTCTGATGCAAGTTTTGAGGAATTTTTAAAGGAGGTCGATCCATTAATACAACTAAAAACTGAGTATTACACAAAAGCTGTTGACAAGATCAGATATATCGAGTCAGCACTGAAAGAAAAATATGAAAAAAAAGCAGCTTTGCAACAAGAGGGAAGAGAAACCGAGGAAGGCTTAAAAGAAGCTTGGAAAAAATACTTGCCACGTGCATACAAACAACTTCTCGCACAGGCAAGGTTTGAAGAAGAAAAGCACCCTGGTGGCAAGTTTGTGGACGAAAATCTTTTAGCTGCAATGACGAGCACTGCTCAGACAAACAGTTTGGGGAAGGATTGCGTTGAACTTGCACGCAAAAAAGCAAAATGTGACATCGAGCTTGAAAGGCTGATTTCTGAAATTCGCTCTCTCGAAAAGATGCATGATGAAGAATTGGCGGGCCTGTTTACTATGGCTGAAAACATTTTGAATGCACAAACTCAAAAAGAGGAAAATGACCGTGGCTTTGATTTTGATGAAAACAAAAATCCAGTCATTTCCACTTTAAAAAATTTTGTCAAGGATTTGAGACGTGATGATATAGATATTGGTTATGTAAAACGAGTGGGAATTTCAGAGAAAGACCTTTTGCAAGAAATTGAAAATCGCAGTGAAGTTTTTGAGGAGATCTTTGCAAGGGCTATTGGAGCGGACACGGAAAGAATTCACACGTATCTTACGCGTATATATCCTTTTGATGTTTACATCAAAATGGTGGCTGTTGACAAAGAAATGAAAAAACTTGATGAAGAATATGATTCCTACGACGACGATGGTTGTGGATACAATCATGCAAAACTTGCAACTATCAACGACAGCCTTGAAAGCAAATCTAAGGAACAACATGAGTTAAAAAATGAGATCTATGAAAAAGCACTCACAGCTGATCAAATTAGATCGATCGTAACCTCATTTGAACTCGAAAGAACATTGTAAACAGAAAACGGCAAGAAAGCCGTTTTTTTGTGTAAAGCACCTTTAAAAAGGGCATAACAAGTTTAACCTAGTTTTTGCGAGGTGTTTTTTGTCACGGAAAGCCAAGCTTGTCATGTCCTATCTGTGCAAGGTGTGTCCGAAAAAGCGAACATGCCTGGTTTCGCCAAGCGAAATTGCTGGCGCGCTTTCCAAAAAATTTGTTTTGTCGGTTTCGGAAATCGATGAAATCATGAGCGAACTTTCAAATGAAAACTACATTGATTTTGTTGTTTCGGAAAGCAAAATGGGGTATTATTATTGTGTAACATTAAAAAAGAAGGGCCAAACGTATGAGGTTGACAGCAGAAGGCAAAAAAAGACCTTTGGCCTGCTTGTGCTCAGAAGCTTGTTTTTGGCCACAGTCAGTTTTATTTTCGGTTTAGTTTTAAAGATGATTTTCAAAGGATAAAAAATGGAAAAGTTCAAATTGCATTCGCCTTTTTCTCCGTCTGGTGATCAGCCGCAAGCAATAGATAAGCTTGTGGAAGGGTTTAATGAGGGATTAAAAGACCAGGTGCTTTTAGGTGTGACGGGAAGCGGCAAAACTTTTACAATGGCAAACATTATTGAAAAGCTCAACCGGCCAACCCTGGTCATCGCGCACAACAAAATTTTGGCAGCTCAACTTTGCAACGAGTTTCGCGAATTTTTTCCTGAAAACAGGGTGGAATTTTTTGTCTCCTATTATGACTACTATCAACCAGAAGCTTACATTGTCAGCACGGATACTTATATTGAAAAGGATATGTCAATCAATGATGAAATCGACAAGTTGCGCTCTTCCGCCACTTCATCACTTTTGGAAAGGCGAGACACCATTGTTGTGGCGTCGGTTTCCTGCATCTATGGTTTGGGCAGCCCAGAGGAATATTACAATCTTCACATATCTTTGCGAAAGGGTGACCTTGTAAGTCGAGAGGAGATCATGCACAGGCTCATCGACATTCAATACACTCGCAATGAAATGGATTTCAAACGCTCAACTTTTCGCGCGAAGGGCGACATTCTCGACATATTCCCAGCAAACCAATCTGAAATGGCAATCAGAGTGTTGTTTTTTGGTGATGAAATCGAAAAGATATATGAATTCGAGCCGGTTTCTGGGACATTGATCAACGAGGTTAGCTATGCTGCGATCTATCCTGCCACGCACTATGCAGTGGGGCAGCAACGACTTCAACGAGCCATAGAACAGATCAAAATCGACCGCGAAAAGGCGATCAAAAAATTTGAAGACGAGGGCAAACCTTTGGAGGCTGAACGCATCGGCCAGAGAGTTGCTTACGATCTTGAAATGATGCAAGAGCTTGGCTATTGCAGTGGAATTGAAAACTATTCAAGATATTTTGACGGCAGAGCGCCAGGGGAACCACCTTTTACTTTGATCGATTACTTCCCAAAGGATTTCTTGACAATCATCGACGAAAGCCATATGACTTTGCCACAGATAAGGGCGATGTATAACGGAGACAAGGCACGCAAAGCGAGTCTTGTCGATTATGGCTTTCGTTTGGAAGCGGCAAGGGACAACAGACCGCTCAAATTCGATGAGTTTAACGCTCGCTTAGGGCAAACATTGTATGTTTCGGCAACTCCTGCCAAATACGAGCTCGAAAAGGCAGGGCAGGTGGTTGAACAGCTCCTTAGGCCTACTGGGCTTTTGGATCCAACAATTGAAGTGCGCCCGTCAAAAAATCAAATCGAGGATTTAATGGCAGAAATAAAAGCGACTATTGCAAGAAATTGCAGAGTGCTTGTGACAACCCTAACAAAAAAAATGGCTGAAAGTTTGACAACCTATCTTGGCGACCGCAAATTCAAAGTCAAATATCTGCACTCTGAAATTGACACCATGGAGCGTGTTGAAATAATAAACGGTCTGCGAAGTGGAGAGTTTGATGTGCTTGTTGGCATCAATCTTTTGAGAGAAGGGTTGGACATGCCAGAGGTGGAACTTGTGGCCATACTCGATGCTGACAAGGAAGGCTTTTTGCGTTCGGAAGGCGCGTTGATCCAAACTGTGGGCAGGGTGGCCAGAAATGAGAATGGGCGTGCAATCATGTATGCTGATGAAATCACGGACTCTATGCGCCGTGCAATCGATGAAACTGCGAGGCGTCGTGAAAAACAGATGGCCTACAACAAAGCGCATGGAATTGTGCCAAAAACCATCAAAAAACAGGTTAAAAACACTTTGGAAATCACCAAAAAGGTTGGTGAAGGGGAGATTGCCAAGAAGGATATTCCAGCTGAAATCGAGCGCCTGACTTCAATGATGAAGCTGGCTTCCAACGCTTTGGATTTTGAAAGAGCGATCGAACTTCGCAATAAAATCTTAAATTTGAAGAAAAAATTAGGTAAAAAGGGCTAAAAAATGGATAAAAACATCAAAATTATTGGAGCGAAAGAGAATAATCTGAAAAATATCGACTTGACGATTCCTCGCGACAAGTTGATAGTTTTCACTGGTGTGAGTGGATCAGGAAAGACCTCGCTGGCGTTTGGCACGATTTATGCTGAGGGTCAAAGGCGATATATCGAAAGTCTTTCCTCTTATGCTCGTATGTTTTTGGGCCAGGCACAAAAGCCTGACGTTGAAGTGATAGAAGGCTTGTCACCATCTATTGCCATCGATCAAAAAACCACCAACCACAATCCTCGATCCACTGTGGGAACGGTTACGGAAATTTACGACTATTTGAGGCTGCTTTTTGCAAGGGTCGGCACCACTTACTGTCCACACTGTCACAAAGCGATTTCCAGGCAGACCATAGATCAAATTGTTGACAGCGTGCTGGAAAAACCACAGGGCACAAAGATCACGGTGCTGGCTCCCGTCGTTCGCGCTCAAAAGGGAGCGTTTGCAAAACTTTTTGAAAGTTTGAAAAAAAGCGGGTATGTGCGCGTTGTGGTTGATGGCAACATGTGGACTTTGGACGAGCAGATCGAACTCGACAAAAATTTAAAACACGACATCAAAGTTGTTATAGACAGGCTTGTAATTCGTGAAAACATTGAGGGAAGGCTGGCGGAAAGCTTGGAAACTGCGTTAAAACTTGCAGAAGGGCTGGCATTAGTGGACTTCGACGGACAGGAAGAACTCTTTTCCACCAACTATTCATGCCCAACGTGTGGTTGGACTTTGGAAGAACTTTCGCCGAGGCTTTTTTCTTTCAATGCACCATTTGGAGCTTGTTCAAATTGCTTGGGGCTGGGAGAAATCGCTGACATTGACGAGGGCTTGATTTTGAAAAATTCGCATCTCTCGATAAGTCAAGGGGCATTCAATTTGACAGGCTGGAGATACGAGCCGGACAGCATGGCAAAAAGATATTTCGACGCGATTTCAAAAAAATATGGAATAGATTTGAATCTGCCAGTTAAAGAACTGCCTAAAAAAGATTTGAACATATTGTTGTATGGAAACAATGGAGAAAAACTGGACCTTTTTGAAAATGAAGCAAGAAACAAAACTGCTGAGCATTTTAGAGGTTCAAAAGTTTTGACCTTTGAAGGCCTGATTCCAAACTTAAAACGCAGACTAGCGGAAAGCAAAAGCGAATTCATTCGTTTCGAAATAGGCAAATTTTTGACCAATCAAACTTGCAAGGTTTGTCATGGCAAACGCTTAAATGAATCTGCACTTGCAGTGAAAATTGACGGCAAGGATATAATTGACGTTTGTGATATGCCGGTCAGCGAGCTGCTTCCATATTTTGAAAACCTGAAACTTTCAAAAACAAAAATGCACATCGCAGAAAGCATCTTGAAAGAAATCAAGGCCAGATTAAAATTTCTCTCAGATGTCGGTCTGGGGTATTTGACTTTGTCGCGCTCGGCTGAAACACTTTCAGGTGGTGAAGCACAAAGAATCAGGCTGGCGACGCAAATCGGCTCTGGGCTTGTTGGAGTGCTTTACATCTTAGATGAGCCTTCAATAGGTTTGCATCAACGCGACAATGACAGATTGCTTGCGACGTTGAAAAATCTGCGCGACCTTGGCAACACTTTGATTGTTGTCGAACATGATGAAGACACTATGCGTGCAGCGGATTGGATCGTTGATGTGGGACCATATGCCGGCGTGCATGGTGGTGAGATCGTGGCCAATGGTCCACTTGAAAAGGTTTTAAAAAGCAAAAACTCCGTAACTGCAAAATTTTTGCGCGGCGAAGAAAAAATTGAAATTCCTTCCACAAGAAGGCAACCGTCAGGTTATCTAAAAGTTTTTGGCGCGGCAGAGAACAATCTTAAAAAGATGGATGTGGACATTCCTCTTGGCGTGCTTTGTGCTGTGACGGGCGTGTCTGGCAGCGGCAAGTCCAGCCTTGTCAATGAAGTGCTTTATCCACATTTGGCTGGCGAGCTTAATGGAAGCAGAATTGAAAGAGGCAAAGTTGAAAAAATAGAGGGAATAGAGCAGCTTGACAAGGTCATTTGCATTGACCAAGCGCCTATTGGCAGAACTCCACGCAGCAATCCTGCCACATACACTGGACTTTTCACTCCGATTAGAGAGCTTTTTGCAGCAACCAAAGAGGCAAAAGAACGTGGTTACACGGCAAGCAGATTTTCATTCAACGTCAAGGGTGGAAGGTGCGAAGCCTGTGATGGAGCTGGCGTTAAAGAAATTGAAATGTATTTCTTGCCCGATATAAATGTGCCTTGTGAGGTTTGCAAAGGCAAGAGATACAATCGCGAAACATTGGAAGTGAAGTATAAAGGCAAAACCATCACCGAAGTGCTGGATATGACTGTGGAAGAGGCGTTAAGCTTTTTTGAAAACATTCCTTCCATCAAAAGCAAATTGCAAGCGCTTTTTGATGTGGGGCTTTCTTACATCAAGCTTGGTCAGCCTGCAACAACGCTTTCAGGAGGCGAAGCACAAAGGGTTAAACTTGCCACCGAACTTTCCAAGCGTGAAACGGGAAAAACCTTTTATATCCTTGACGAACCAACCACGGGACTTCATATGTATGATGTCAAAAAACTGATCGCCATTTTAAACAGGTTGGTTGGCAACGGCAACAGCGTGGTGGTCATTGAGCACAATCTTGACGTGATAAAGTGCGCCGATTACATCATCGACCTTGGCCCAGAAGGCGGCTCTGGCGGAGGAGAAGTGGTTGCAACTGGCACGCCGGAAGAGGTTGCCAAAAACGAGCGTTCTTTCACAGGAATGTTTTTGAAAAAGATTTTGAACTAAACGCGGCATATGCCCTCCACTTCAAAAGTGGAGGGCAGCCTTTTTCAAAGGCTGCGACATGACAAAGTCATGTGCATATGCCGCGGCAATTTGGTGGCAAGTTGTTTCTCTGCTTGCTTTTTTGATGTGAAAATGCTAAAATGAATGCATGCGTGTGATAAGTCTGTCTTCTGGCAGTGAAGGAAATATGTTTTATCTTGAAAGTGAAAAGGTCAAAGTGCTTATTGACATCGGTCTTTCATGCAATGAAGCTGTCCGTCGATTGGGGTTGATTGGGGTGAAACCAAACGAAATCGACGTGATTTTAGTGACTCACGAGCACAACGACCACACCAAAGGCGTGGACGCTTTTTCCTATAAATTTGACATTCCGGTTTTCGCTCATCGTGATGTTTGGGAGAATATGAATATAAAACTTAAAAAAACTCCGTCAAAAAACAGACGTTTTTATGAAACCGATGGCTTTCGTTTGCGAGATGTTCAAGTAAAAGCCGTGCCACTTCCTCACGATGTGCCTTGTTTTGGATATATTTTTGAAAATAACGGCAGCAAAATAAGTATTTTAACGGATATTGGGCATACTAACGAACGAATACTCGACAGTGTTCGTGGAAGTCAACTGGTGTATCTTGAAGCAAACTATGACAGAGATATGCTCACTGCTGGAACCAAATATCCACCGGCGTTAAAGCGGAGAATCTCTGGCGGAAGAGGACACATCTCCAACGATGAAGCAGCAATGGTTATCAGATCGCTTGTTATGACGGGCACACGACAGATTGTGCTTGCGCATTTAAGCAAAGAAAACAACACTCCGTTGCTTGCCTACACCTACATATCCGATCGGTTGAAAGAGTTTGGCATAATTGAAGGCACGCACGTCAAAATTGACGTGGCGACAACCGAACCAGGAACGATGTTTAGACTTTAAGATTTCTTCATGTTGACTTTTAAAAGGAGACGATATGAAGAAATTTTTTTGTTTTGGAATGTGTGCAGCTTTGCTTTTTTCGGCGGTCAGCTTTGCAGGCTGCACCGCTTCAAGTGGAGATCCCAATGTGGACATGAGTGTGCGAATGATTTCCGGCCTCAACGTCGAAAATGGAGGTGACTTGCTTTCAGAGGCTCGCAGCGCTGTGGTTGGGATTTCTGTGGATTATCCTGATGGCTATTCCATTGGCAGTGGTTTTGCCATCAGCGACAATGGCCTGATTTTGACAAACAACCATGTTGTCGAAGGCGGTGGAACCATCACGCTCTATTATGCCGACAAGACCACTGGAAGTGCCAAAACCATCTGGACGGATTCGTCTTTGGATCTTGCGGTGCTCTCTTCAACCAGGCAGATCCCATATCTTGACACCAACATCGATGAAGCGTTTGTGGGAGAGGAGGTTTATGCTCTTGGCACGCCGCTCACTTTGGAGTTTAAACACACAGTGACGCATGGAATCGTCAGCGCAGTCAACAGAACGCTTGAAAGTCAAAGTTTCAGTGGGCAAACCACTTTTATGCAATCTCTGATTCAACATGATGCGGCGATAAATCCTGGCAATTCTGGCGGACCTCTTATCAACAGCCAGGGTCAGGTGATCGGCATAAACACCTTAAAGGCCAGCGAGGGAGAGGGAATTGGCTTTGCAGTTCCAATTGAAGTTGGAAAAATCGTGGTTGAGAAGTTGAGCAAAGACTCATCTTTCACAGCGCCAAAACTCGGCGTGTTCGGTTTTGACAGTGACATCGCTTTGGCCTATGGTGAAAAGCTCGACTCCGCTGGCATATATGTGATCTCCACCGAAGCGCCGGCTTCTGATGCGGGCATTAAAAAGGGAGATTTGATCACCGAGGTTGGCGGCTACAAAATTACAAACCTTTTGGATCTTAGAAAGGCGATTTTGAAGCATGATCAGGGTGACAGCGTGCTTGTAAACTACATTCGAGACGGTCAAAGCATGCAAGCTCTTGTGACTTTACGTTAAGAAATATTAAAATAAGTATTGAATTTTCGCTCTATTCGTGATATAATATTTGTGATTAAAGGAGAGGGAAATGAGCGTTATTCAACAAATTATCAATCATTTTAGCAAGAATTCACCTTTAAATGAAAAGAAATTGATCGAATCTTGTAAGGAAAGTTTGAAAAAGACAAACTATGTTTTCAGCGAAACAGACCGAGCTGTTTTGAAGCCTTTTTATGTGACAAAAGTGTCCGCAGAAGACATGGACAACATCGAAATAACTTACAGGAGTCTTGGCAAAGTCAGAAAGGATATGCAGCAGTTTGAAACCAAAGGCGTTTATGCTGAAAGCCCAAGACAAAGGAAAACTGCCTTTGACAAAAGCTATCAAGATAAAAAGTCCGAAGGCTATTCTGTTTACAGCGTTTTAAAAGATGATGCAAGTTTTAAGCAACCAGAGGATTTTGAAAAGATATATGACAAATATTTGAAAGCCACATATAAACTTGGTGAAGTGAAAGAAGAGGGAGGCAAGATTCTTTTAAAAAGCCAAGGCGCGGTTTCGATGAACATCGATTTTTCAAATGATGTTGACGCATTCTTGACTTCCACTTTGTTTGAGCTTAAAAATATCGCGGCTTCAAATCCTGACGAATACTATGGGCAAATAATCGAACCAAGCATCTATCTTGCAACAATCTTGGTTGCACACGATGTTTGCGGCGACAGCCCAGCGGTGGAAGAAATCACCAAGAAGATGGCAGGATATTTAAATTCCAGTTTGACAGGCGAGATGTCCAACCTTGACAACTACTATGTCAAAGAAGATGCAATCAAACTTGCAGGTGCAAGACTGGCTCAGCTCAACAGCGTGCTTGAAGACAATGAAAAATATCCAAATCAAGTTGAAAGCTTTTTCCATGATTTAAAACTTGATGTGGATTTGAACTCAAAAACCACTGACTTTAACGACCTGCGCATCAAATGGAGCACCCAGGGCTCAAATTACAACTGGGCAACCATCGCAGACGGCGGCGAGGAGATTTACTACACGCTATACAGCGATCCGGAAGATTTGGAGCCTGCAAAAAATGATGACGAAGCTTTGAAAAGGCTGCTTAGCGATGATTTTGAAACCGTTTTGACTGCTTTTGAATTTTTTGACCGAAAGATGTTGGAGGCAAGAGAAGACAAGGTGGTTGACACTTACAAAGAGGCCGCATCTCTTTGCATGTTCAACCTTGTGATGGCAGGCTTCATAGAAGATCCAGAAATGCAAAGAAAGGTTGAGGAAGTGTTTGCTCTTCCACTTGTTCAATGCGTGAAAAATTTGGATTCGAAAGAGTTGAAGGCTGCTGAAAAGCAAGCGATTGAAGATGTTACAAAATATGCAGAGGCAAACGATTATGATGCAACAAAACCAGCAACCTTTGCAAATTTTGACAAGAAAAAAATGACTTATTCAAAAGCCGTTGACAATCTTTTTGCTAAAAGCCTTGATGTGATTGCAGAAGTTGGAAAGGCGCAAGACGCCGACAAGGGGCCTGCTTATGACAAGATCAACAATCCTGAAATTTTGCAAACATATTTTAATATGAGCGCTGAAACGGCACCGGTTAAAAGGGCAAAAAAATCGCTCAAAAAAAGAGAGTTTGAAATCACATTGCTTGCCAAAGGAAAGTATAACGAGGCAGAAAATTTGCCAAAAATGTGCAAAAAGATGCTTACAGAAACTTTGAGCCAGGCAGGGCAACAGGTGAGTGAGATCTTCATGGAAAACGGAACACCGGTTAAAGAGATTTATTATGACGAAACTCAAAAACTCAGCGACGAGCCAAGCAAAATAAAAGAATATGAAAAAATTCTTGAAAACCTTCAAGGTCAGGTCAGAGAAGTTTTGACTTCGTCAGATGATCCAACAGCAACTCATTAAAAAACAAAAAAAGAGCTTTCAAAGCTCTTTTTTTATTATAGGTTTACTTTTTGTTTGCGCTGTTTAACAGATTATCTATTTTATGGCGCACAACTTTTTCCACACCTTTTTGTCCTTCAAGGCAATATTTTCTCTGGTCGATGTTTTCAGGGTGCTCTTTTAAGCTGCTGCGGACGCCTTCTGTGAAAGCCATTCTCAAATCTGTGTCGATGTTGATTTTTACAACATTGTGATTTTCGATGGCAAGTTTTGTCAATTTTTCATCAACGCCGCGCGCGCCTTTTATTTTTCCGCCAAGCTTGTTGATGCTTTTGACAAGGGTTTGATCCACAGAGGAAGCTCCATGTAAAACCAGAGGGAAGTTTGGCAAACATTTTTCGATCTCTGACAAAATGTCAAAGCGAAGCTTGCTTTCGCCGGCATATTTGTATGCACCATGGCTTGTTCCTATCGCAACGGCGAGAGAATCCACTTTTGTTTTTTCAACAAAAAGTTTTGCTTGAACTGGATTGGTGAAGTGATTTTCTTCATTTGAAAGGTTGTCTTCGATTCCTGCGATCTGTCCAAGTTCTCCTTCCACCATAACTCCTTTTTTGTGCGCATAATCGCAAACTTTTTTGGTGAGTGCGACATTCTCATCAAATTCAAGTTGGCTGGCATCAATCATCACGCTGTCGAAGCCGAGATCCACGCATTTTTTGCAAATCTCAAACGATTTTCCGTGATCCAAGTGCAAAAAAAGTGGGGCCTTGAAAAGTTTTTTAACGACTGAAAAATTTGCCAAAACAAATTGGGCTCCAAAATATTCCAACGCTCCTTCGCTGACTGCAATGATTGCAGGGCTTTTTGTGGCCTCGGCAGTTTGCGCGATGGCTTTTAGCGTTTCAAGATTAGAAAAATTAAAAGCTCCAAGGGCAAACCCTTGTTTGATCGCTTTTTTGTAATAAAAATCCAAATTCTTCATGTGACAAATTATATCACATTTTCGCATTTTGCAAAACATATTTTGGTTGCAAGGAGGAAAATATATGAAAAAATTTGGGTTGTTTGCTATGATCGCACTTTGCGCGTTCACAACATTTGGTTGTGGTGGCGAAGTCGACTTATACACGCTTGTCAGCAACAATATGTCTGAGATGAGCGACGTTTACTTTTTCTCTGACAATGAAAATCTTCCGGTGTCGCTGGCTTCGGGAAGAAGAGAGGAGCCATACGTTTACGATGGAGAAAGTGAAGCCAAGTGCGACTTTGCGCTCATCATTGCAAGGCTGGACAACTCAGATTCTGAATATGTGAGTGTGACCATCAATGGTGAAACAGAGCAGGTTTTGCTTGAATACAACTACATGACAGGCACTCATGTTGCAGATTTGGAAAGGAGGCTGACGGGAGAGGAGGAGATCTCGATCAGCTATCTTGATCAGCAGGCCAACTTGCTTTGCAAATCGTCTGAATTTGCTGTCAGTGCAACTCAGGCGATTGAGATTGGCGTGAGCAGGCTTTCCACAGAAATCGAACAGCTCAGAGACGGCAACACTTTAAACGGTGAATGTTATCTTAAACTGCTTGATGATGTTTCCGGTGGATTTAGCGAGGTCTTTTGGCTTTTCAGCGTTTATTCAAATCAAGGTGAAATGAAAAATGTGATAATTTCCACTGTAAGTGGCGATGTGCTTGTTGGAAACGAACAAAATATGGTATAATTCTTCCAAGGAGAGGACATGGCAACTTATTCAACGGCAGAAAAAAAACAAACGGCGATAGTCATCGTCATTGTCACAAAAAAAGGCGAGAGCATGGCTCGCAAATTGGATGAGATTGTGCGTTTAGCCGAAGCGACCGACTTGCAGGTTGTTGGGTCTTTTACGCAAAATGTCAAGGATTTCAACAAAAGCACAGTCATTGGCAGCGGAAAGGTGCAGGAGATCGTTGAGTTTTTAGAAAGCAATCCTGTTGATCTTGCCATTGTCGATTACAAGCTGACCGGTTCGCAAATCAGCAATCTTTCAAATGCGTTTTCAACCAGAGTGATCGACAGAGTTGGTTTGATTTTGGACATCTTTGCAAAAAGAGCCAAAACCAATGAGGCAAAATTGCAAGTCAAACTGGCGCAAAACATCTATTTGTTGCCAAAGCTTCGCGATGTAAAGGAAACCAGCAACAAGTATGGCGGAGCTGGTGTGGGCATGCGTGGCCCTGGCGAGACCAAGCTGGAACTTGACAGAAGACGTCTTGAAAAGGAAATCGATTTTTTAAAGAAAGAAATTCAAAAGATCAAAAGTCAGCGCCAAGTTGGAAGAAGAGAGCGTGAAAAAACCGGGATCAAAAAAGTCGCACTGGTTGGCTACACCAATGCTGGCAAGAGCTCACTTTTAAATGCGCTTACAAAAGAAAACATCTATGTGCAGGACAAGTACTTTGCAACACTTGACACCACAAGTCGCAAACTTTTCTTAAATGGCCAAAATGTGATTTTGACTGACACAGTTGGATTTATTTCCGAGTTGCCACATGAGCTTGTCGATTCTTTCACTTCAACTTTGGAGGAGGCAAAACAAGCCGACCTTATCTTGCATGTGGTGGATCCAACAGCGACCTCACAAGACGGCAAGGAGCTTTATTATGAGGAGTCTATGCGTGTGACAAACCAGGTTTTAGACGACATTGGCGCAACCAAAAACAGACTCACGGTTTACAACAAGTGTGACTTGATCACGCAGCGAAAGCAGCTTTCTGAAAACGAAGTTTATGTCTCGGCCAAAACCAAAGAAGGCTTTGACGAGTTAAAAGAAAAGATGACGAGCATGCTTTAAAAAAAACGCCAATTATTTGGCGTTTTTGTTTTCTAAATGTTCGTTTAGTTTTTGCACAAGAAAGTCGACGTCAATTTCATGCACTGCTGCGGCCTCTTCCAGAGTTTCCATCAAACTCATAGGGCAGTAAATGCAATGCATGCCAAAGCCCATCAAAATGTCGGCAAGGCTTTCGTCGATTTTTAAAACTTTTTCAATTGTCAAATCTTTGGTTATTTTCTTTTTCATATTAATATTTTAAACTTTTTATTTTTCAATGTCAAGAAAAAAATAAAATATTAAAAAAATAAAAAATTTGTCAAAAATTAAATAAAATATGCATTTTTTTGCGAATTTTTGTCTATTTTTTTAAAATTATCATAATTATTTTTGAATTTTAATAATTTATAGCATGAAAAAAATCTCAGAAATAATTTCAAAACCAGTTTATTCCAAAGCAGCGGGAGCGCTTGTGGGATATGTTTTAAATGTCGAGTTTTCATCTGCACTGGACAAGCTGACAGGCTTTGTTGTGGTTGATGAGGAAAGTGAAGTGGAGGGCAGGGTTGATGCGGCTGGAGTGACTTTTGGCGAGCAGGCGCTGCTTTTAAGCGAAGGATCAAATCTGATTTACGGCTATGACGTAGGATCCTCGAATCCGATTGGCAAAGTTGTTTTAGATGCGCGTGGCAAGGGCTATGGAAAAGTGAGAGACGTGTTTTTAAAAGGCAAAAGAGTGGAGGGGCTGCTTTGCGATGGACTTTATTTTCACCCAAAAAACATATGCGTTAACGGCCCTGACGCGCTGATCGTTTTTTCAAGACGAAAACTTCAAAAGCCTTTCAGTTTTGAAGAGGCCGCGTTGCAACCCGAGCAGCATGTGCAAATTTCGGCGCCTTTGCCAAAAGAGGTCGCCCCGTTCAGAGTGACTCCTGACGCAAGAAGTTTGATTGGGAAAATGGCGTCTCGTGATATTTTTGGCTTAAATAACGAATTAATTATAAAAAAACACGAAATTATTACGCAAAAAAAGATAAATGAAGCAAAAAAACACAATAAATTAAATTTACTTTTTTACAACAGCAAATAATAAAAAATTGCATTTATTAAAATAATAATAAATTATTTTATCTGCATTAAATCGTTTGTATTTTTCGCCCTTTTTGTAGTAATATATCTTGTGTAAGGAGAAGCTTATGCAGAGAATTATTCCAAGGAAGACGAAAGTTAAACTTGAATTCATTCGCGGGGTCACCGGTCTCGATTTGATCCTCATGGTTTTGGGCGGTGCAATCACCATCATTTTGTTCGCGTCAAATTTCCCAGGCCATTTTTGGATTGCCGGTGTGTTCGCGATTTTTTACATAGCAACATTCATCAAAATTGCAGATGACGAAAGGTTGTATGTGACTTGTGCGCATCTGTTTCGGTTTATGGCGCAAAAGAAAAAGTTTTCTGACAATCCTGGCAAAAACAAAAAGGGCGACATCAAAGAGATCATTCCTTTTGAAAGCATCTATCAAGACAGGTTTATAAATTTTGGTTCCTATTACGGCCAAGTCATCGAAATCAAACCGGTGCTTTTTGGGCTTTTGACGGAATACACTCAGGATAATGTGATTGAAAGCTTTGCAAACGCTTTGCGCAGGCTCACGCCAGATCAAACATGTTCCATCATCAAACTCAACCTTGCAATGATTTTGGACAACTACATATACTCTGAAAACAAAAAATACGAACTCTTGCTGGAAATGCAGTATGAAGGGCAGGTTTCAGAAAAAGAGGTGGACGTTCGCTCGCCAATCTTTGAAGAGCGCGTTTCATTCATGGAAAATTTGAACCGAAAGGACAAGGTTTACAAAGATCACTTCTACGTCATCGTTTATGACAAAGATTTGGAGCTTTTGGAAAACACAATAAATGGCATGATCAACTCACTTGCAAGCTCGCTTGCTCCAATGAGTGCCAAACGCCTTTATGGTCAAGAGCTCGCCATCTTTTTGAAAGCCAACTATGGCCGTGAATTTGACCAAAGAGAGCTTGAAAGCATTCCTCTTTCTCAGCATATCGAATGGGCAAGGCCAAAAGAAATCAAATTTAAAGCTGCAAAATACACGATTGACGGCAACGCTTTCAGAACCTATGCAATTACAGACTATCCTCTTAATGTGGGCAATGCTTGGGGATCGAACATTTTCTTGCTTGACAGAACCAAAGTTGTCATGAAATTTGCGCAAGTGCCAAAATCCAATGCAGAGCGCTCAATCGACAAGGCGATCATGGATATGGAGAGCAAGCTTTACAGAACCGGCCGCTCTTCCAGCCAGATCGAATTGCAAACGCACGTCGACACTCTGAGAGATTTGCTGGTCAACCTCAAAAACAACAACCAACAACTTTACGACGTCAACACTTTCATCACTTGCGAAGATGCTGCAAAGCGTGACGTAAAGGCGATGCTTAAACAAAGCGGCTTTAAGTTTAGCGAAATGTTTGCAAGACAGCAAGACGCATTCATCAGCACAAACATATCTCAAAGAGACAGTGTGAAAGGCTACAAACGTGGCATACCAACTTCAACTCTTGCCGCAGTGTTCCCATTTATTTCCAGTGCGCTTCAAGATGAAACCGGAATTTATTTGGGCGACAACGAATATCCAGTTTTCATCGACTTTTTCACCAGAGACAATGTCCGTGTCAACTCCAACATGATGGTCATCGGAAAGTCGGGGTCAGGAAAATCATATGCAGCCAAAACTTTGCTTGCAAACCTTGCGGCAGACAACTGCAAAATTTTCATCATCGACCCAGAAAAAGAATATGCCTTTTTGACAGAATCGCTTGGAGGAAAATATATCGACGTTGGTTCATCACTTTACGGCATCATCAATCCTTTCCACATCATCGCATCTCTTGATGAAAATGAAGATGAAGACGAAGAAGATGATGAGTCGGAATACGACGAGGTGACCTTTAAGGCCAAAAAGAGAAAAAGGGTTGTGAAAAAGGTCAACGACTCCTATTCTCAGCACTTGCAGTTTTTGGAAAGCTTTTTCAGACATATTTTGGAGGGCATAAATTCCGACGCTTTCGAGCTTTTAAACTCGCTCATCGTCGACACCTACAAACTCAAAGGGATTGACGAAAACACCTATCTTGGAGACAAGAAACCAGAGGATTATCCAATTTTTGACGATCTTTACAATCTTGTGCTAAAACGCATCAAAACGGCAAAAGATGATTTCACTCTGCGAAATCTCATGACGATTGAAGCCTACATCAAAAAATTCGCCTCTGGCGGACGCAACTCCAAATTGTGGAACGGGCCAACTTCGATTGAAACCAATGAAAACTTCGTCTGCTTCAACTTTCAGTCGCTTTTTGCCAACAACAACCCGCTTCTGACCAACGCACAGATGCTTTTGGTGTTTAGATATTTGAACAACGAAATCATCAACAACAAAGATTTCAATGCCAAATATCACAAGGGCGACAAAGCCAACAACAGAAAAATCGTCATCGCGGTTGACGAGGCCCACCTTTTCATCAATCCAAATTATCCAATCGCGCTTGATTTCATGGCGCAGATGGCAAAACGTATCAGAAAATATTGGGGGATGCAGATTATTATCACCCAAAACCTTGCCGACTTCGTGGGGTCTGATGAAATCAAGCGTCAGTCCACAGCGGTTATCAACGCGTGTCAATATTCTTTGATATTCTCGCTTGCGCCAAACGACATCAACGACCTTGTCGATCTTTACAAAAAGTCGGGTGGCATCAACGAAGAAGAACAAAATGCAATCGTCACAGCTGGGCTGGGTCAAGCCTTCTTGATCACTGGTCCAACCAGCAGAACGATGATTCAGGTTGTGGCTCATGATTACATAAAATCCATCTTCCAAGGATCCAACGAATAAAGGAGCGAATGAAAAAGTTAAGTGTAAATTTAAAAAAGATGCTTGTTGCGTTAAGCTTGGGGGCAATTTTCCTGCTCTCAGGCATCTTTTTTGCTGCTTGCGGGGAGAGCGCTGCATCGCGAATTTCACTTAGTGCTGACAAAAGCTCGCTGACATTGTATGTGGGAGAGTCAGACACAGTCGAGTTTACAATTCAAAATTATGAGGACAGCATCGATGGCTCTTTGAGTTTTTCTCTTGTCGATTCCACTGTTGCAGGGCAGACGAGTGAGCACGTTTCACTTTCGGTGCTCAGTCAAAATGGGGCGACAACAGTTGTTCAATTAACTGGACAAAGTGGTGGGAAAACCACACTTGTTGCCATGACAAACGAGGGGTCTAAAACTTGCAGCGTTGAAATTGATGTCAGACAATATTCTTCATCATTAACATTAAAATCCGACGCATTGTTATATGTCACAGATGGCACACCTTTCACGCCATCAGCAGATCTGTTCGATTTTGATGACAATGCAACAGAAGTTTCACTAACTTTCCATCGTGCAAACATCGCAGATGACGTTGGAGACAACAATGTTTTTGCTTCGGCAAGGCTTGAAACCGACGAGCAAACCGGCGCAAGAACTATTCGTTACTACTTTGAAAATGGCCAAGAAAACAGCAGCATTGTGGAAGAAAATGTTGTAGATGGCCGCGAATTTGTTATTTTTGCAAGGTATGTAAGCTACACATATGTAGACGGCGAGAGAGAGGAAAATGTTTTGGTTTTGCCGCTATCATATTATGCAATATTTGGATTCGAGGGTGAGGCAATCTCCGTTTTGCGAAACGGCGAGGCTGTTGCAAACGGCGACACTGTCAGCATCGTTGTAAACAGCAAAGATGAGGCAAATTTTGCAGCGAATCTGCAAGTGACACTGCCTTACAGCTTGATCGACAGATCACAGGCAGGTCAGGAGCTGCCTGTGGCCGAAAATTCGTTTGTAAAATTTTCTTATTCGGCCGACACCTCTTTGCTTGCCATTGAAAGATCCGAAGTTGTCGACAATGGCAATGGAACGATGAGCTTTTCTTTGAATGTCACTTCATCTCGTCCTATTTCGCAAGAAACTCAGCTTGTTATAAATGCCTTCTATCAAATCGGCGACCAAAGTTTTGCCGGCAGCGAAGACGCGTCAGTTTCACAGACTTTTGTCATTAATCTTGACATGAACATCGCACCAAGCAACATTATAATAAACAATGTCAGTGAAGATTCTGAGGACAATTATTTTTCTCTATACAACCACTATCTAACCTCGTCACACGGTTGGCAGCCTCTTGACGTGCAGGTTTATGAGCCAAATTCCGATTATACCGGAGTGATGGTGATCTTTGATGAAAGCAGAGTTGTTGTAAGGCAAAATGGTGTAAATCTTGCCTCTGGCGACATCATTCCAAAAGAGAGAATTGACGATTTGGTTTACATTCGTGGGGCTGAAAGCCTTACGCAATCTGAAACTTGGCAAGCAATCGAATTTGTCGTTGTCAGTGATTACATAGATTCAGATGAACAGCCTCCACGTTATGAAGTCTACTATCAAATTTTGTCAGGCGCCACTGCATTAAGCTTCACAAATCCATTGTATAACTATCAAGAAAGCAACGATGATTCCGGCGTGTTTATCTCATCATCTGCTTCTGCTCAAATCTTTGACGGCATCTATGCAGATCAGTCGTTTGCCTATGCCACGATATCGTTTATAGAAGGAGATGAAAGTGCAGTAGGTGTTTCGTTTGACTCGACTGAGCGCAGAATCGAATCTGGCGCAATCCGTTATTACGCACTGCTGAGAGTGACTCCTCGCAGCAGCGGCAATGCCACCTATTTGGTGACCCTTGACAACGGCGTTTCCATTCAAGTCACATTCAGAGTGATCAACACTTTTGATGATCTTTCAATAAATCTTGCCGGCACAGGCAACGATGGTGTGCAATCGACAAGCAGGCTCACAGACCTTGGACAGGATTTTGAAGACGGCATGCAAATCGTGTTGCAAAACATCTCCTCTGCTGACAGCATAACTTACAATCGCCAAGCCACTGTTCAGCTTTCAAGCACAAGCGGAATTGAGATGTTTGATTCGGTTTCATTCTCGTCAAACTATCCAAACCTTGCAAGAATTTCTGATGCAGGCAGCGCACGATTCACCATCGTCACCAGCACTTATGGCGAAGGTGAAATAGAGTTCACCGTCTCCGGTGACACGGTTGACGAAGATTTTACAAGGCAAACAGCCCAAAGAAAGGTCAAAGTTGTGCTGGTTTCAGCGGTTCCAGTCAATTCGTTTGTGATGTCAAATTCTCAAACTGGAACGGCAACAAATGTCGACCTTTACATTGGCAGTTCAGTCACAAATTCGCAGTTGCAAACTGTAAGCTTTTCTGAATCAGTTTCGCCTTCTGTGGCATATGGATTCTATGACCCAGTTGCAAGCGATGGCAGCGAAAGCGTATATTCCAACAGCATTTACAGCCAAAGATTTTTGTATTGGACGGTTGATGGTGCTGAGATGTATGTTCAAAGCACGGGCGGAGTTTGGACTCGTGCAACCAGGATAGTCTACGGCAATATATATAGGTTGGGACTGAGCGCGAACAACTACTTTGGCACTTTTGATTCCACAACCATGACTTTCACAGTCAACCGCGCATACGACAACACTTTCAGTTTCACAATGTATGCCTCTTTAAGGCAATATGGCACTGCAAGGTATTATCCTGTCACGATTCAAGGACTTGCTTATCAAAACGTGCAACGCATTTATTCAAACACAGGAAGCAGCTTGTCTTTCACAGCACTTGCTTCTGGCCAAAGCATTGACATAGGGGTGTTTTTGAGCCCTTCAAACATAACAGACACCGGCATAACTGTGCTTTACAGAAACCAGAACACAAATCCAGCTATGCCTGCATTGATTGAAAACAGCGGCATCACCATGAGCGAAACTGCCCCTGGCAGTGGGGTTTGGGTGGTTAGGTTGAGCTTGAATGGCGAGGTTCTAAGCTGGACAGGTGAAGGGACCTTTGGCGGCAGAATTGAAATCGTGCCAAATTCATGGATGAACAATGGTGCTGTGCTTTCAGCTTATTCTGGCCGCATATTGAGTTTTGATGTCTCTTATCAAGATGGCAGCGTGGGCAACCCTTATCTGCTTGAAGATCCAGAAGACGTGCTCAGCATAAGCTCAGCTCTCTCTGCTCATTACAAAATTTCAACCACCATTGATATGACTGGTTATTCTTCCAGCCTTCCTCTTGGAAACTTTGCTGGAAGCATCGTTGGCGAGACGGGAAGCGCCAAAATCACAGGCTTGAACATCACAAATGGCCGCGCAGACAGCTATGGCCTTTTCACATCGGTGAGTGGAAGCATTTCAAACGTGGCTTTTGAAGGCAGCTTTAACATTTCATCAACCAGTGCCATTACGGCGGGACTGATTGCGGCAACAAACGCTGGAACAATTGAGGGCGTTTCGGTTGTGATAAATGAGTCGCAGATTTCTTCTGCTGGCGGGTCAATAGGTGGCATGTTTGGGGAAAACAGCGGCACAATCAGTGACATGAATGTCATTTTCAACGAATTCTTAGAAATTTCAACTTCAAACAGCGAAGGCACCTACGCAGCCGGAATTGCTGCGAAAAACAGCGGAAGCATAACTGGTGGCGACACGACAGGGCTTTATGGCTATTCAGCATACTCAGTTTATGTGTTGATCGAAGTGACTCAATCATCAAATCAAACAGCATATTCTTCCACTCTGGCAGGCAGTGCCGCAGCGGTGAGTGCTGAGTCGGAAAGTGGCAACATTTCTCAAATCCTCGCAGGGGGCGAAATTTGGGCTAGAAGTGCCGCCGGACTTGTTGGCAATTTGACTTCTGGTGCCCTTTACGATTCAACAACCCGAGTGTTTGTTCGCGGTGTAACGATCGGATTGATAGTTTATGCTTACAACAATGAAGTCAATGGTTGTTATATAGGCTATGCTCCAAATGATTCAACGTCCAGGCCAATAGCTGTCGAGGCAACAGACGACGGAAACAGGCTAGGGCAGTATGCGGCAATGGGCATTGCGTACATGTCAGGTGATGGCAATTTTGATGATGGTGTAGGAGAATTAACTGTTTCAAGCGACAAAATATTTATTGGACAGACTGGAAAAGCTCTCTATATGTCGACACCAACTTCATATGTGCTGAGAGAGCTTCAAGGCGATTTTGATGAAGACGAAGATGGCGTCAACAGTCCAATCTATATCATGTCCTTCAACGACGTAACTGCTTATTATGGCGACTTTGTTGTCATCAACGAGGCTGACAACTCCATAACAAACCGAGTGGAGTTTACAAAGCAATCGACAAGTTTTTCAGTTACGCCAAACACGAACTCTGGTTTTGCTCAGATGCACAAATATGGTTGTCCAGCTGTTTCTAAGGAAGGGGCTTGCACATGTGAAAACAACATGATTTATGCCTTCTATTTTGAAGCCGCTGGCTATTATGCAGAGTCCGGTTTGACAACTTCAAACTTGAACCAGATTCAGCAAGAACTTAATGTTTTAAACAGATTGAGGCCTGGCGACGCTCTCTATCCAATCGTGGTTGATGGACAAAGCGTGCAAATCAGTTCACTCAGCAGCAATGTTGAAATCAGCACAACGGGCGAGATGTACATCAAGGGCACAGGAGTGGCTCAAATCCGCATTTCAAGTTTGCTAAATCAAAATCAAACGCAAATCGTTTATTTAAATGTTATAAACTACTTTAATTATAGATCATATTTAAACAGCGAAACGGGCATATTTAGCATTGGAAACATGATTCTGGGCAACAATCCAACTTTCAATGTTTACTCTCAGTCAAATGTCTACGTTTCATTGTCCCCGAATTATTCTTTAACAGAAGATGAGTTTGGCGAAGGGACACAACTATCTTACGGCCTTGAATCGAGCAATCTTGACATAACATCTTCGGGTGAAGTTTTGCTCAACAACAGGCTGATTCAACTTGCAAATTCATCGAGTTTCAGCGTGCAAGTGGGCGGCGAGCTTACATACGGCAATTACGAGGCGTCCTCAAACGGAGTGACCTTCACCAAAAAACCGAATGTTTCGGTGAATCCGGACAGCGCAGATGACGTTTCTTTGACGGCTTACATAACCGGCCTGGCAGGTGATGAAAGCTATTATCTTTCAGTCACGCATTTTGATAGTGTCACAATAAATTACTACGAGGGTTCAAAAGCCATTTATTCCTTGCAAGACACCTATCCAATCAACTCGTCAAACACCATTGTCGATCAAGTTGTCATTGATTCTGATGATCCAACGGACGAACTTAAAGTGATCATCTATGATGAAAACTGGAACATTGTTGATGAGTATGACGAAGAGCAAGACAAAGAGGTCACCTCACATTTGTTTAACATTGAGTTAAGTAAACTGGGTGATTTAAACTATAACGTTCGCATCGGTGTGGACAGAGGCTCTGAGACATTTTTAAACCGCTTTAATCAAAACATCTATCAAACCTATCATGTGGTCTACTTTGCTTCTTCAAACGGAGAAGATGTCAACAAAACCATCGATCTCACATTGAGAAGAGAGTCTGTCGATGTGATCGTGGCAACCAACTATCCACAACTTTCAAATGTCGATCAAGAATCTGACAAGATCGTTCCAGGTCAGTCTGGATTGCTTTCGATTTCACTTTCACCAGTGGACGCCGATTTTGATTCGATTTTGATCAGAAACAACGCTATGAATTATTTGGACGGCGCGGCCGCAGCTTCTTTTGCGGTTGGAACCATCAGCTTTGAGGAAGGAAGGGTTGTGTTCAATCCAATCAGCTATGAAGCCGCTGAAAATGGTGTTCGTGTCACCCGCTCCACTCTGGAAGCCGGCTCATTCTCTGGGCAAATCTATGTGCGCTACATCTTCTCAAACTATGGCGTTGATGATGGCTCTCCTGTTGCAATCGATGTGATCGCTGAGCAGTCACCAGAAAATTATTCTGTCACCTTTAATTATGAGCTTCTTTTGGAAGATTCGGTGTCAGTTCAAATTGAAGGTTATCCAACAAAATCACAGGTTGCCAGGGGAATGGAATACAAACTTGATGTCAGAAATGATGGCTATGACGATTCCACTTTGCAAGTCATCTCATCAAACCCACAGATTGGAAGGATTGAGCAAAGAGATGATGGCTACTATGTTGTGATAACAAACAATGAAATTGATTACTCAACCGGCAATGGCAACTTTTCAATCACAGTTTCTGCAAGCAGAACAGATGAATTTGGAATGGAAAGCACAGCTGACGACACTCTGAATTTGACTGTGCTTGAATATGTGATAAATTACTTCCCACAAGAAGGTGAAAGCCAAGACATCATTTCAGGCATGAACAACGGCGTGATCAGTGCTCCGGTTGGCGATCGTGTGGCACTTACAGTCGAGTTTGACGGAATGATTGAATATAATCCAGCAAATCAATCGGTTGTCAACAGCATAAACAGCTTTTTGACCACTCTTCGAAACAATGGAACATGGACATTCTATTCCGATCTCAACATCAACACCTCCACAGGCACGCCAGTTAAAGACATTCCGTTGCAAAAAGACAATGCAACCTCAGACGAGCTTGGCAGCGGAGTGAGCATCACAACGAGATATCTTTCGATTTCAGATTACTCCTTTGTCACATACATTGCTCACGATCCAGAGCAGTGCCACTATCTGTTCTCTTATAGTGGTCAGTATGCAATCGAAAATGGCAGATATGTTTGGACTGACAAGGTTGAAAGCGGGCAGCAAACCCCAGTTGGTTACACCGTTGTTGAAACCGACATCAACGTGGATTCCTTTATGCGAGGCTCAGAGGAAAGCCCAAATCCAATCACCACTTATGAAGAATTTTTGGCGATGGACGCAGGCGGAAATTACATTCTCCTCAACGACATTTCGGTTCCGGCTGAAAGCTTCCAGCCGTTGAACGTGTCGGTGGCCTCGTTCGATGGAAACAATCATTATTTCATCTTTGACAGCCCACTTTATGAAGCTGGCGCTGCCTCGGCGGTGGGACTGTTTGGCACGATCAACCAAGATTCCTACATTCGAAATGTTCGCATTAGAATAGGCAGCGAAAGCGTGCAAGGGGTGACAATCAACTCCTCGTCAACCACTGCCACCTCAATCGGCTTGGTTGCTGGTGTGAACAACGGCACTTTGACCAATGCTCAGGTGGAGATGGCCGATGGTGCTCAGCTTTATGTGACATTCACAAATGATCCTTCATCTTCTGGCTTCTATTTTGGAGGCATTGTTGGACAAAACGCGGGCTATCTGACAAACAGCCGTTCAATGGTGAATGCTCAGTCTGTCATCTCCATGGGTGGGGTGGCCGGACAAAACTCAAACATCATCGCTTCATCTGCATTCAAAGAGGGGAGCCTCATCAACAGGTCGCAATATGCAACAGCATTTAATGTGGGTGGTCTGGTTGCAGAAAATGCAGAAAATGGCGAAATTCTGACAAGCTACACTTCTGGTTTTGTCACAGCAGACAAGCCTTATTCAGATCAAACCAACAGCAGAGGTCAGTCCAGCTGGATTGATTCGCGTGTTTCTGTTGGTGGATTTGTTCACACAAACAACGGCACGATAACCGACTGCTATGCAAACCTGCCAATTTTGTCAGACGCAAGCAGTGCTGGTTTTGCACTTTACAACAACGGCACCATCAGACGCAGTTTCTCAACAAGCAACATCTTGCGTGGCAACAGCTGGACGGATTATTACTTCTGCTCCACCTCAGCAGGAACTTTTGAAGACTGCTTCTACATCACCGGTAACGAAATCAATCAAAGCCTTTTCGAAGGTGAGATTGAAGGAGTGAGAGGGCTTATCTACAACAGCGCAACCAGCGAAAATGAACAAAACGACTTTGAAAACCTTTCAGAGTATTTCTCATCTTACAGCTATTCTCAAACGCCGGGCTATAACTCTGTTTGGTTTTACAGCACCGGAAGCGTGAGCTCTGCATTTAATGGCACACAATTTGCAGGAGGCAGGTTGGAACTGGTCGCTCCAAACATCGTGGCAACCGGTCAAAGAGTCAGCGCGGGAACGCAAACCAGCGCAGAAGGGGTGATCACCTATCTTTACGAAACAGCACCTGATTCTCCGGCAAATGGCAGTGTGAACAATCCTTACATGATTCACTCGGCAGAAACCATGGAAAGTTACATTTCAACCTCTCCGAGCAACATCGCATCAGGCTACTATCGCATAGTCTGCGACATAAGCTATTCTTCACAGTCGTCAGATTTCTTCCAAACTTACAATGTTGACATGCAGGGAGTGGTTGAAGGCAATGGCATGACGATCAGTGGCGTTCAAATCACCTCAAATGACACGTTGAATCAAGCAGGTTTGTTTGCGTCTGTTTCAGGCACAAGCACAAATCGTGCGGCGGTTGTCAATTTGAATATTGATCCAACATTAGTAAGCTTCCCGAATGCCAATGTGGTTGGAACCTTGGCCGGCGTGGTTCAAAATGCAAACATTTACAACATTACGGTTGTGGGCACGACCTCGGCTGGCACAGAAAATGAAAGGTTGCTCACAGTTGAGGGCAAAAACATCGTGGGTGGTGTGATCGGACTGACGCAATCCGCAGTCAGCATTAAAAATGTCACCTCACAAATCAGCGCGCTGGCATCTTTTGTGCCGGCAAGCAACAACTCAAACGATATCACAAGCTCGAATTATAGTGAAAATTCCTTTGCTGGTGGCGTGATTGGCTATGTCAATGGACAAACTTCTTTGAACATTGCAAACATCAACATCGGCGCAGTGATCGTGGTTGCTGACAAAGCTGGTTTGATGTTTGGCGGAATTGGCTCTCAGAGCACCGTTGACAATGTTGCAATCACCATAAACGCCGAAATGGAAATCAGAGCGCACTCATATGGTGGTCTGATTGCAGGCGAGCTGAGAGGCACGCTGTCAAATGCCTATGTTTACAGCGCTGCTGCAAATTCTGGAATTTTCAGCTTGCAACCATACGTGGCAACCGCAGTTGGTGGCATGGTGGGGGTTGCCAAAGGAAATGCAATCATCGATTATGCTTATATGGGGCACAGCTTCACGATTGCAAATCAACCAATCGCCACTGTGGCAGTAAACACGATAAACTATGTCGGCGGTCTGATCGGCCAGGTTGACGGAGCTTCTTCAACCGTTCGCATTTCGCACGCCGTTGTGGAAGCAGATCTTAATGCAAGAAATATTTTGGGTGGCGTTGTGGGCTATGTGAGTGCAAACGCATCAGCTCTGCTCCTCAGTGAAGTTGCTGTTCGCGAAGGCAACCTCAGAGTTGAGGGTCAAAACTCGTCACCGGTTGTAGGCGGAATGGTGGGTGAGGTTGCTTCCATACCAGTTCAAGATGGTGACGGAACCACTTACACCGGACCAAGAATTTCGATTGCAAATTCGTATGTCCGCGCAGACATAACTCTTGAAACTTACACTTACACAAGCGACATAAATGCCTATGTAAGCAGCACAGTCGCAAATGCAAACAGACTCAGCTCGATTTCAATCAACACCTTCTATTCAACAACTGCTTACAACCTTGTGGTTGAAGACAAGTCTTCAAACGAAGCTCTTGGTCAAGTGTTTAGAAGAAGGAATGTTCAAAACGGCGATATTTCACTTGATACTGGGTTTGCAATCTACTATGGAAGAAATTTCAGCACAGGATATTCGGCCCCAGAAGTTGGGTACATTAACGAGGCGGCTGGCAGCTGGTCGGTTACAAACACCTTCAACTCCTCGCTTTGGGGTGCTAGCACAGAGTCAGCTTTCGACTTCTTGGATTCCAATCAAGTTGGCTCAGGTTTCACTACCATTCAAGCTCGAAAATATGCAAACACCAACATCAACATAGTTCAAAATGAACCAGGAACCGACGTCTACACTGCAAATGGTAAAGGCCTTACAGAAGAAGGTTATTCCGGCAGGTTTGACCGCACTGTCTACTACGGGTTGTTTACGGTGTTTAAAGCCGGCGGTAACGAAATGTCTGGCAGTCCTGAGGATCTTGCCGCAGCGTGTGGTGTGGATTATGAAGGATTCACAATTGAAGTTAATCGTCCAAATGTGAGCGAAGGGCTTTTAATGTTTGTTGGTTTTACCGATGACGAAACAGGTACCGTTAGAACATTGAATTTTGTAAGCGTGAGCGAAAAGCTTTGGGAAACCTCGCTTACAGGCTTTTCAACGCTTTCGTTTGAAGCTCAATTAAAGATTTAGTTTCGATAGTTATAAAATTGCAACTTTCAAACATTTTTTAAGAAAATAGTTGACAAAAGTGCTATGGTATGATAAAATGACATAGACGAAATGTTGCAAGTAGTGGTTTTTATGGTAAAAAAAGCTTAAAAAATGGGATTTTGGCGACACCTTTTGTGTGTTGTCAGCCCTTTTTTTTGTCACAAAACCTGCATTTTTGTCGGAGAATTTAAGGAGAGAGGCTGGATATGTCACTTAATATTAAAAAACAAAAATTTGGAAGAACCGAAAGATATTCATTTGCCAAGCTTGACGAAATCGCTCCAATTCCAGGGCTGCTTGACATTCAAAGAGATTCCTACAAAGAGTTCATCGAGCACGGCATCAGAAGTGTGCTTGACGAGTTTTCACCAGTTGTGGATTACAGCGGCAAGGCAAAACTTTATTTTCTTGACATGAATTTGGCAAGCGAGCCAACATATTCTGTCAAGGAATGCAAAAGAAGAGGAATTTCTTACTCCGTGCCTCTGAAAGTTAAGGCAAGATTTGTGGTTGAAGAAACCGGCGAAGCTGTGGAGCAAGAGGTGTTCTTTGGCGACATTCCTTTGATGACCGAATCCGCATCTTTCATCACCAACGGCATTGAAAGGGTGGTTGTGTCCTTGATTCTTCGTTCACCAAGTGTTTATCTCACTCGCGAAAAGGAGGACAACTCAACTCTTCGCGCTCAAATCATTCCAGAAAGGGGAATGTGGCTTGAAATCGAACAAGGCGCCAATGAAGCCTTGAAGATGGTTGTCAACCGTGCAGACAAATTTTCAATCGGTCTGTTTTTGAAGTGTTTTGGTTTTACAAGTGCGGAGATTTCAAAACTTTTTGGAGACAACAAACACATCAAAGCTGCACTTGAACGCGAACCACAACAAACACAAGATGAGGCACTTTTAGAGTTTGCAAGAAAATCACGCCCATCAGACGTTCCATCACCAGAGTCCACAAGAAACTATCTCAACGTTTCTTTCTTCACCGACAACTATTACAATTTGGCAAAGGCCGGAAGATTTAAGGTCAACAAACGCTTGTCTTTGTCAAACAGAATCATTGGTCTTATCAGTGCTGACAACATCGTAAGCGATGACGAAGTGCTTGTCAAAGCGGGTGAAATTTTCACTGCTGAGTCAGCTCGCAAGGTGCAAGACGCCGGAATAAATGAAGTTTGGATTTCTGTCAATGGCAAACGTCATTTGATGAGAGGAAACAACCGCGTTCGTCTTTCCGCAATCTTCCCATGTGATGAAAGAGCGCTTGGAATCACCGAAGAGGTTTATTATCCAACCCTCATGCAAATTTTGAAAGAAAACAAAACCAAAGAAAAACGCATGGAAGCCATCAAGGCCAATGCCAAAAATCTTATCATAACCACTTTGACAATGGACGACATTCTTGCAACCATCAGCTGCTATCTTGATGTGCTTGAAGGTGTGGGAAGCATTGACAATGTTGACCACCTTTCAAACAAGAGATTGTCAACCGTTGGCGAACTTTTGCTTACCAGGGCTTTCCGTCCAGGTGTGCAAAAACTTGTGACCAACATCAAAGAATCCTTGCAAGGAAAGGAGCTTGATCAGGTTACACCATCTCAAATCATCAATCCAAAACCTGTGAACAAAGCTTTGAAAGATTTCATTTCACAGTCCCAGCTTTCACAGCTCTTGGAACAAAAGAATCCTCTTTCCGAGCTTTCTCAAAAACGCCGTATCTCAGCCGTAGGTCCTGGCGGTGTGAAGAAGGAAAGAGCAGATGTTGGCATTCGTGATATTCACTACACACACTATGGAAGAATCTGTGCAATCGAAACGCCAGAAGGACAAAACATCGGTCTTATTGACACCCTTGCAACTTATGTTAAAGTCAATGAATATGGCTTCCTTGAAACTCCTTATCGCAAGGTGGACAAGGCAACTGGAATCGTTTCAAAAGACTATGTTTACAAAATGGCAGATGTCGAAGACACTGCTTACATCGCCCAGGCCATCGAACCACTTGATGAGCAAGGCAGATTTGTAAACAGCAGAATCATGGCAAGACATGGCGCGGTGATAGCCGAAGTTCCTGCAAGCCAGATCGACTATATGGACGTTTCTCCAAGGCAATACATCTCTGTTGCCAGCGCACTCATTCCATTCCTTAACTCAAACGAAGTGAACCGTGTGCTTATGGGTGCAAACATGCAGCGTCAGGCAGTGCCTGTGCTTCGTCCAGAAGCCCCTATCGTGGGAACCGGAATGGAACACAGGGCAGCCCTTGATAGTGGACACCTTGGCGTGGCAAAACGCGCAGGAACGGTTTCATACGTCAGCGCTGACGAAATCAGAATCCTCACTGACAAAGGTGACGAAGACATTTACAAACTCACCAAATTTGAAAAAACCAACCAGGAAACTTGCAACAATGAAAAGCCTTGTGTCAAGAAGGGCGAAAAGGTCAAAGCAGGCGATGTGATCTATGATGGTTTCGCTTGCGAAAACGGTGAACTCGCTCTTGGCAAAAACGTGCTTGTGGCTTACATGAACTGGGAAGGATACAACTTCGAAGATGCTATCTTGATCAACGAGCGTCTTGTCAAAGAAGATGTTTACACCACAATCATTCTTAAAGATGAAGAAATCTATTGCCGAAACACCAAACTTGGCGATGAAGTCATCACAAGAGACATTCCAAACCTCGGTGAGGAAGCTCTTAAAAACCTCGATGAAAACGGAATCATCAGAATTGGTGCTGAGGTTCGACCAGGCGACATTTTGGTGGGCAAGGTTACTCCAAAAGGCGAAACCGAACTCACACCAGAAGAAAGGTTGCTTCGCGCAATCTTTGGCGACAAAGCAAGAGAGGTTCGCGACACTTCACTCAGAGTTAAACACGGAAGCGAAGGTGTGGTTGTCGATGTTCAAGTCTTCTCTAAGAAGAACAAAGACGAACTCGATGCTGGCGTTAATATGATGGTCAAAGTTATCATCGCACAAAAACGCAAGCTTTCAGTCGGCGACAAGATGGCCGGACGTCACGGAAACAAAGGTGTCGTTTCCATCATCATGCCTGAAAATGATATGCCATTTATGGCAAACGGCAAAACAGTGGACATCTTGCTCAACCCACTTGGCGTTGCTTCTCGTATGAACGTGGGACAAACCCTTGAAACCCACCTTGGCCTTGTGGCTGGCAGCCTTGGCTGGAAGATCGCAACTCCTGACTTTGATGGTGCAGACATCAATCAAATCAGAGAGCTGCTTGTAAGCAACAACTTCCCAGCAGACGGCAAAGTGCAACTTTACGACGGCAGAACAGGTGAGCCTTTCAGCAATCCTGTGACTGTTGGAACAAAGTATATGCTCAAACTTGAACACATGGTTGACTCAAAAATCCATGCTCGTTCAATCGGTTCTTACTCACTCATCACTCAGCAACCACTTGGAGGTAAATCCTTGTTCGGTGGCCAGAGATTTGGTGAAATGGAAGTTTGGGCGCTTGAAGCATACGGTGCAAGCCATGTGTTGCAAGAAATGCTCACCATCAAGTCGGACGACGTTGTGGGCAGGGTTAAAACCTATGAATCCATCATCAAAGGCCAACCAATCGCGGAACCTGGAATCCCAGAATCCTTCAAAGTTTTGGTTAAAGAGTTGCAAGCTCTCGGCCTTGACATAAAGATTTTGACCGACAACAATCAAGAAATTTCAATCAACGAGCTTTCTATGGACGAACAAGATCAACACATCACTCCTGTGGAAGCTGAACATGATTTTGACGAACTTTCACTTGACTTCGATGAACTTCTTGCTCAAGAAGCCAAAGCAGAGGAAGATGAAGAAATTAAAAAGTCTATGGAAGAAGACACTGAGCGTCCTGAAATTAGCGATGTTGACCTCTTCGACGACTTTGGAGATTTTGACGAATAATTTTAGGAACAAAAAAGGGAGAAAGTTATGTTTGAACTTAACAACTTCGATTCAATCAGAATAGGAATTGCCTCACCAGAAAAGATCCGCGAGTGGTCTCATGGTGAGGTGACCAAACCTGAAACCATCAACTATCGAACACAAAAGCCTGAAAAGGACGGCCTTTTCTGCGAAAAGATTTTTGGACCTAGAAAGGACTGGGAATGCCATTGCGGAAAATACAAACGCATCAGATATCGTGGCGTTGTGTGCGACAAGTGCGGTGTTGAGGTTACAAGGGCCAAAGTTAGACGTGAGAGAATGGGACACATTGAACTTGCTGCTCCTGTGACTCATATTTGGTATTTCCGTTCGGTGCCTTCAAGAATCGGCACTTTGCTTGATCTGACACCAAAAACACTTGAACAGGTGGTTTATTATGTAAACTACATTGTCATCGACCCTAAGGACACTGATTTTGTTTACAAACAAGTCATCACCGACAAAGAATATCGCGATGCTATTGAAAAATATGGCTATGGCGCATTTGAAGCGGGCATGGGTGCTGAGGCAATCAAAAAACTTCTCTCGCAAGTGGATCTTCAAAAGGAAAGCAAGGCTTTGAAAGATGCTCTTCCAACCATGAAGGGTCAAAGAAGAATCAAAGCCATCAAAAAATTGGACGTTGTGGAATCCTTCATCAAGAGTGGCAACGATCCAACATGGATGGTGCTTGATGTGCTTCCAGTGCTTCCACCAGATCTCAGACCTATGGTGCCACTTGATGGCGGAAGATATGCTTCTTCTGACTTGAACGATCTCTATCGCAGAGTTATCAACAGAAACAACCGCTTGAAAAAACTTATGGAGCTTGGTGCACCTGAGGTTATCATCAGAAACGAAAAACGTATGCTCCAAGAAGCGGTTGACAACCTTATCGACAACGGCAAACGCGGCAAGGCAGTTCAGGGCTCCAAACAACGCGATCTTAAATCACTGACAGCCATGTTGGGCGGCAAGCAGGGCCGTTTCAGACAAAACTTGCTCGGAAAACGTGTTGACTATTCCGGCCGTTCAGTTATTGTCGTTGGCCCAGAACTCAAAATGTATCAATGCGGTCTGCCAAAAGAGATGGCTTTGGAACTTTTTAAACCATTCATCATCAACAGACTCATCGAACTTAACAAATCCAACAACATCAAAAGTGCAAAACGCATGATTGAGCGTGAAAAACCAATCGTTTGGGACATCTTGGCAGAAGTCATCAAAGAGCACCCAGTGCTTTTGAACCGTGCTCCAACTTTGCACAGACTTTCAGTTCAAGCTTTCGAACCAGTTTTGGTTGAAGGAAGAGCGATCAAGCTTCACCCATCTGTCTGCACGGCATTCAACGCTGACTTCGACGGTGACCAGATGCCTGTTCACGTTCCACTTTCCATCGATGCCAGAACAGAGGCTCGCACACTTATGCTTGCTTCAAACAACATCTTGAAGCCAGCAGATGGCGAACCAGTTGTGACACCAACTCAGGACGTGATCTTGGGCTGCTATGCCATGACACAGATTTTGGAAGGCAAGAAAGGTGAGAAAGGCGTTTATGCTTCTCCGGAAGAAGCGATCATCGCTTATCAAACTGGTGCGCTTGACATTCAGGCTGAAATTCAAGTGCGCTTCAATAAAGTTGTTGATGGAAAAACATATTCAAAACGTATCACAACCTCGGTTGGAAGAATTCTCTTCTCACAAATCCTTCCAGAAGGGCTTATAGTTGACAGATCAAAAGAGGAAAACTATTGCGAGCTTGAATATAACAAAATCGTTGGCAAAAGCGATTTGAAAAACATCATCGCTCGTGCATATGACAAACTTGGAACCACTCAGTGCTCGATTCTTATCGACAAAATCAAAGATTTGGGCTACAAGTATTCAACCTTGGTTGTCAACACAATCAACGCATTCGATGGACAAGAGCCTCCAACGTTGAAACAATATCGTGAAGAGGCCGAAGCCAAAGTGCTTGAAAATGAAAAATTGTTCAAGCGCGGCCTTATCACCAACGAAGAAAAGGTTGATGCCAACGTTGACATTTGGAACGATGTTCAAAACAAAGTCGACAAAGACACGCTTGCATATTTGAAAGACGGAAACCCACTTAAAACCATCATCGTTTCAGGCGCGCGCGGAAACGCCCACCACCTTGCAACACTTTGCGGTATGGTTGGTTTGAAAGTTGCGGCTTCTGGTCAAAAAATCGACATTCCAGTCAAGTCAAACTTCATCAAAGGCCTTATGCCTGTTGAACACTTCCTTTCTGCACGTGGTGCCAGAAAGGGTCTTATGGACACCGCTTTGAAAACCGCTGACTCTGGTTATCTTACAAGAAGACTTGTTGACATATCACAAGACGTGGTTGTGACAACAGAAGATTGCTTTGCAGACAACGGTGAAGCTGTCAAAGGTGTTTGGGTGAGTGACCTCTATCAAGGTGGAAATTTGCAAGAAAGACTTGATGAGAGAATCTATGGCCGTGTGGCTGTTGACGACATCTTAAATCCTGCAACAGGCGAAGTGATTGTCAAAGCCAACGAGATGATCAGCAAACAACAAGCAGAAGCAATCGTCAAAGCTGGCATCAAAAGAGTGCAAATCCGCTCACTTCTCACTTGTAAGTGCAGACATGGTGTTTGTGCAAAATGTTATGGCAGAGATCTTTCTGGCAAAAACATTGTCACAGTTGGTGAAGCTGTTGGTGTTATCGCAGCTCAATCCATCGGTGAACCGGGCACACAGCTTACAATGAGAACCTTCCACTCAGGTGGTTCAGCTGCCGCTGCCGACATCACACAAGGTTTGCCAAGAGTGGAAGAAATCTTTGAAGCACGTCGTCCAAAAGGTGAGTGCGTGCTCAGTGAAGTTGCCGGCAAGGTTAAAATCAAACAAGACGCAAAATATTACATCATCATCGTTCAATCCAAAGAGGGTGATGTTGAATACGAAATCAAAAAACCTGCAATTTTGAGTGTGAAAGATGGCGACACTGTTGAACCAGGCAGCCAGCTCACACAAGGCCCAATCAATCCAAACGATTTGCTCAGATTGCGTGGCCTTAAAGGTTTGCAAGACTATCTGCTTTCAGAAGTCATCGGCGCATATCGCAGCCAAGACGTTGGCGTGAATGACAAACACATTGAAATCATCATCAGACAGATGCTTAAAAAGGTTAAAATCGAATCTTCTGGCGACACCAATCTGCTCCCAGGTGAGATCGTTGACCTTTACAGATGTGAAGATGAAAACAATCGTGTGCTTGCAGAAGGCGGAGTTCCTGCCACAGCAAAGAGAATTTTGCTTGGCATCACCAAAGCTTCACTTTCAACAGAATCCTTCCTTTCAGCAGCATCTTTCCAAGAGACTTCAAGAGTGCTCACAGATGCAGCGCTTAAAGGAAAGGTTGACAATCTCATTGGCATCAAAGAAAATGTCATCATCGGCAAACTCATTCCTGCCGGAACTGGGCTTAAAAAATATCGTGATGTCATGCCAGTGCTTGTCAAAGACGAAGATGCAATTTAAAAAAATATCGCTTCGGCGATATTTTTTTTGCATAAAAAATTGATTTTTTTCTCTTAAAAACATTAAAAAATAAATGTTTTATTAAAAATTAATTAAATTATTAAAAATTATTAATATTCGGTGCGAAGCTCTGTGATGAGCACCTTTTCTTTTTTTGTGCCAACTTTGTGGTCAAAAACCACAAATTCCACGATGATGTCAAGCAGGTTTTTGTCTGCGACATATTTTATCAAATCATTAAAACCTGGGATTTCCCACAGCTGATCATCATACATGTTTGTGTAAAGCGAGATGTCGTCAGCTGAACGATGGTTGGCGTTTTTGTTGGTTGAAGCGGTGAGTTCCACTCTGTCGCCGCTTACAAAAATGTCTCCAATCAAAACAAAGTCACCATATGAAGAAAAGGAAACCGCAATGGAAAAAGGTGTGGTGTAGTTTTTTATTAAATCCAAAACCTCATCTTTGGTTGCATAATAAAACTGGCCCAATGGATTTTCCACATCTCTCAGCACATATTCTGAGGCGGGATACTTCACCATAAACGAAACCACCTTGTCTGAATCGGAAGGGTTGACAACGATTTCTGGAACCGAATTGAGGCCCATCTTTTTGATCTGATTTAAACTGTCCGTTTTGCTTAAAATTTTCATAAACTTTCTCCCATAGTTAGAGGATAACACAAATTTTTAAAACAAGTCAAACAATTAACAAAAAAGCCGCGGTGTGATATAATTAAAACATGTATAAAGCCCTGCCATGCAAAATGGCGTTAAACAGAACCAGCGCCACTTTCACTCCTTATCGATTTGATCTCAACATCTATCGTGGGTGCGAACATAAATGTCAATATTGTTATGCCGTTTATTCGCACAAATATTTAGAAGACGCTGATTTTTTTGACAATATTTATTACAAAGATGGTGTGGTTGAAGCGCTGGATCGGCAACTTTCCACCAAGCCATTGCAAGGAAAGCTTATCGGGATAGGCACGGTGTGCGACAGTTATCAACCCCTTGAAAAACAGCTTGGCTTGACTAGGAAATGTTTGGAGGTTATAGCAAACCACAAAAATCCAATCTACATTTCAACAAAATCGCCGTTGATTGAAAGGGACGTTGATATTTTAAATCAGCTCTCATGTCAGGTGCCAGTGAGCATTTCTGTCAGCATCACAACTTTGAATGAAAAGCTTGCAAAAAAGTTGGAACCGAATGTCGTGTCGCCAAAACGCCGCTTTGAAACTTTAAAATTTTTAAAAGAAAGCACAAAAGCGCTTGTTGGCGTGCATCTGATGCCTGTCATTCCATTTTTAACAGACGATGATGAAAATTTGGAAGGCATCATAAAACTTGCGCAAGAATATCACCTGGATCATGTGATAATGGATCCATTAAATCTCTATGGAGAAACCAAGAAACATTTTTTTACTTTCATCAAACAAAACTTTCCTCAGCTTGAACAAGATTTTAAAGCGCTTTATTCAAGCTCTCGCAGCTTGAATGCCTATCGAATGCAACTTAGGCACAAACTTGCAAAAATTAAAGAAAAATATGGTTTAAAAAACAAATATATCGCAGATTTTTTGCCAAAAACTGTAAAAGCAAAGCAAATTTCATTTTTCGATTAGGAGGGCACATGACAGATTTAGAAATAGCGAACTCTAAAAATCCTGAGTTGATTGACAAAATCGCAAAAAAACTGGGATTAAACGATGGCGATTTTGAAAAGTTTGGAAATTACAAAGCCAAGATCAGTGCTGCGCCGAGACCGGCAAAGGGAAAACTTATTTTGGTCACTTCCATAAACCCAACCAAAGCCGGAGAGGGCAAAACCACGGTGTCAATCGGTCTTGCCGATGCTTTAAACTCGCTTGGGCAAAAGGTTTGCCTGGCTCTCAGAGAGCCTTCGCTCGGCCCAGTGTTTGGCATTAAGGGCGGAGCAACCGGCGGTGGTTACAGTCAAATCCTGCCAATGGAAGACATCAATTTGCACTTTAATGGCGATTTTCACGCTATTACTTCTGCAAACAATCTTTTGTGCGCGCTCATTGACAATCATATCTTTCAAGGGAATCAACTTGAAATTGATGAAAACAAGATCCTCTTTCACAGATGCTTAGATGTCAACGACAGGGGTTTGC
>CALVYS010000008.1 GCA_944372355.1 uncultured Clostridia bacterium
CTTCGCATTTGCAGCCTCCTGCTCTGGCAAACTTTTGCAGCAAACCATTGGAAGTCCTATGTTTGCAGCCTCGGTGGTTGAAAGGCCTCCCGCCTTGCCCACTATCACATCAGCAGCGCTCATTAAGAGTTCCACATTTTCAGCAAAACCCAAATTTAAAATCGAAATGCTTTTTGGCACTTTCAAATTGTCGATTTTGGCCTTGCCCTTGACGTCACGTGCATTTGCAACTATCAGTTGCAACTGTCTGCCTTTGATGTTTTGAAGTATGTTTTTCACTATTTGATAGTTGCCACTCCAAAAACCGCCACCATACATGACAAGGATTGTAAAAACATTTTCTTTCAGGTGCAACAGCTGCCTTGCCTTTATCTTGTCTATTGGCTTTGAAAACTTGTTTTTAACCGTGATACCATATGGCAAAAGTTGCTCGCGCTTAAAGCCTTTTTTCATAATCGTTGGAATAAAATTTTCACTCGGCAAAAGCAGATAATCGATTCCCGTGGCGGCCTCCCAGAAAGGACAAATAATATGGTCCGTCACAACCGCAAAGGTCGTTGCCGGAACAGGATAAACTTTTCTCAAATTTGAAATCATGATTGCTGGCAAAAAATGCGAGCAAAAGATCGCGTCTGGCTTGTAGTCATAAATCAGCTTTAACAATTTGTCATAAAATTGCCTCACCCCTGATTGCACAGGTGATTTGTAATATTTTTTAGGATCCGCCTTTTGATAAAATTTAAAAAAGCCGTTGTAAAGGTGTCGGAAATGCTTTACCGCAATTCCATAGCCTGTTTCTTGCACCCAAATGAAGGTTTTGTTTTTGCAAAATGAATGCAGCAAGTCAACCACTTTTACTTCTGCGTCCTGTTTTTTTTTTTTTTTTTTGACCGCGTTTGCGGCGGCATTGTGTCCATTTCCCGCAGTCACCGTGAATATTAAAAACTTTTTCATGTGAACTCTCTTTTATTTGTGCTTAATAGATTTTACATTTTTTGAAAAATCTTTGCAAATGATTATGGGCTTTTTCAAAAATTGAGTATACTAAATTATATAATTAATAGGAGAACATATGAAAAAAGCCTTTGACAATCAAAAATATTTGCAGTTGCAATCAAAACACATTCAAGAGAGAATCAAAATGCTTGGAGGGAAGCTTTACTTGGAGCTTGGAGGAAAGCTTTTTGATGATTTGCACGCCTCACGCGTGCTGCCTGGTTTTGACCCAGGAGTTAAGATCAAACTTCTTGAAAAGATGAAGGATAAAGTTGAAATTGTGATGTGCATTTCAGCCAACCACATCGAGAAAAATAAAATCAGGGCCGACCTTGGACTCAGCTATGACGAAGAAGTTTTGAGGCTTGTGGACAAGTTTAGACAGCTTGGCCTTTATGTTTCTTCCATTGTTATCACTTTGTATAAAGGGCAATCCTCAGCACAAAAATTTGCCCAACTTTTGCAAAACCGCGGTGAAAAAGTTTACTTCCATAAATACACAAAAGGTTATCCAAACGACATCGAAACCATAGTGTCTGACGAAGGTTATGGTGCAAATGACTACATTGAAACCACCCGTCCACTCGTGGTTGTGACAGCGCCTGGCCCTTCCAGCGGAAAGCTTGCAACCTGCCTAAGCCAACTTTATCACGAAAGCAAACATGGAGTCAAAGCAGGCTATGCAAAGTTTGAAACCTTCCCTATTTGGAATCTGCCGTTGAAGCACCCTGTCAATGTGGCATATGAAGCCGCCACGGCTGACATCAAAGACGTGAATATGATTGATCCATATCACTTCAATCATTACGGCAAACTTGCCGTCAACTACAATCGCGACATCGAAGTTTTCCCTGTTTTAAAAAATATTTTGCGAAAAATTTTGGGCAAAGACATTTACTACTCTCCAACTGACATGGGCGTGAATATGGCCGGCTTTGCCATCGTCGATGACGCGTCCGCTTGCGAGGCCAGCATTCGTGAAATTTTGAGAAGATATTATTCCTATGCTTGTTCATATAAGAAAGGCCAAACTTCATACGATGCGGTTGACAGAATGAAAATGCTTTTGAATGAACTTGAAATTTCGCCAAACGATCTTGATGTGGCACAGGTTGCAAAGCGCGCGAGCAAAGAATCCGGCTTCCCTTGCATCGCGATCAAGCTTGAAGACGGAAGGATTATAACTGGAAAATCCAAGTCACTGCTTTCAGCGCCTGCTGCTGGCGTGCTCAATGCCTTAAAGGCGATTTCTAACGTTGAAGACAAACCTCTCATCAGCGATGAAATTTTGATTCCAATCTTAAAAATCAAAACAGAAATTTTGGGTTCAACCTCATCACAACTCTCGCTTGACGACGTGCTCATCGCGCTTTCTATCACCGCGACCAAATCTGAAAACTCGAAAAAGTGTATAGACGCACTGACAAAGCTCAAAACTTGTGAAGCTCACTCCACCTACATTTTGCCATCTTCTGATGAGAGCACTTTGAAAAAACTTGGCATCTATCTTTCAAGCGAACCTTACTTTGAAAACAACAATTTGTTTGAAGAATGATTACTCATTGCTGGACTGATTCTTCTTTTTTGAGATGAACACTGCCATTTTGGCAAATCTGCACTAATAGCCAATATTAAATTTTCTTTAAAAATACTAAGATACGATATAATTGAGTGATGAAAAGAAAACTCAAACTTTATCAAAAACTTTTGATTGCATTTTGTTGCATTGCTGCTGCGTTGACGATCATTTTGGTCACGCTGTATTTTACAACACAGCAAACCATTCAACAATTTATCACATTGCCAGTTTACCAACTTCCATCAGAATACGTGACAACAATTGATGATTCAGCCGACTACCTTGGTCAACCAGACATGGTAAAAACCAGAACCGGAAAGTTTATCACAATCTATCCAGAAGGCCATGGACATGGGCCGCTTATAATGAAAACCAGCACTGATGGAGTGAATTGGGAAACTCAGGCCTGCCCTGCATCGTGGCAAAATTCACAGGAAGTGCCAACGCTTTACACATTAAATCGATCTGATGGAGTGGAAGTGATCATTCTCATTTCTGGAAAGCCCTACTGGACAGCCGCAGGACTTGCTGCTGATGGCTTTCAATTCAGCATTTCCACAGACGATGGGCTCACCTGGACAGAGTTTGAAACCGTTTACAGCCCAATGGATTGCATTGTGGCAATGAGTTCACTCACACAGCTGAAAGAAAATGGCGAGTTTGTGGACAAATGGCTTGGCACCTTCCACACTCATGATTTTGTCAATTACAAGACGATACTTTCCTTTGACGAAAACGGCCAGGTGCAATGGTCT
This sequence comes from uncultured Clostridia bacterium, assembly GCA_944372355.1. Lineage (GTDB taxonomy): Bacteria > Bacillota > Clostridia > Christensenellales > UBA1242 > Caccovivens. Next base: position 3,331 of record CALVYS010000008.1, read on the forward strand.
GAGCCTGAACCAATTTTAAGTGAATACCGAAGCATTGAAAAGCGCAATCGTCTTTGCGAAATCGAAATCATCAGAGCGTCAGACACACTGATTATGTTGACAAGAAACGAGGCACGAGGCGGAAAGACGTCAATGATCTGTTTTTCACATGATGAAGGGCAAACTTGGAGTCAACCGCAATACCTGCCAAACGATTTGTCAGGCGACAGATTTCAGGCGGCGTATGACGAATCCACTTCACAACTTCTTCTCTCCTATCGCCAAATTGTGCCTCAAAAAACCAATGCATTGTCTCTGACCAAATTTATGACATATGGTTGGGTGTTGTGGGTTGGCGATATTGACGATTTATTAAATTATCAGGAAGGCCAATCCACACCTGGCCAATGCTTGATTGTGCTTGGCGCAGACCCAAGCGGCGACTGTGGTTACAGTGGCATAGTTTTTGAAGATGGCAAGGTTAGTGCAATTTCATATGGTTATTTCGATGCCGGAAAAACGGTTGTCAGGGCGGTAAATTTCAACCTTGATCAACTTTTGGCAAGTTTGATTTAAAACAAAGATATAAACTTGCCACACGAAAAAAATATTCAAAAAAATCGGCCTGAATTGTGCTTTACAACAGCCTAATCAAAGCCGATTTTTTTATGAAACAAGCGTTTCCAGGTTCATCTTGCCAAAATCATTTTTGGAATTTGAAAATGGGCCACATTTATAACCCATTTATTATCGATTTAACCTCGTCCAACAATCTCGCAATAAGCGTGCCATCAATAGCTGCATGATTTACTTGAAGTGAAACATTGACCCAGCGCTCCCCTTTTTCGTTTGTTTTCATCTTATCAAAACTGACATGTGGCACAAAAGAATTTCGTTGAACATCTTGCGGATGGGTTATGTGTGTAAACTCAAACCAAGGAGCGCAAGAAATATATGCGATCACTTGACTTCTTCTCACGCCAGGAGGCAGCGGTTCCATAAATGCGGTTTGTGATTGCAATTTCTTTTTAGTTTCATTGCAATATTTTTCAATATCTGGGTAATATCTGTTGTCTACAATTTTAAAAATTTCTTCACCTGGCTTTTTTGCACAAATGCTGGAATATTCACCATCTTCAACCACAATTTTTCCATTGATTGAGCGTATCATAAATTCTTCAAATTTTAAAAGTGCGCTGTAAAAGATGTGGCACATGCAAAAATAGAAAGACAAATTTTTCGACTTTGCAAAGTCATAAACCTTGGTCACTTCTAATGGCGTGCAAAGCGAAATTTGCGGGATATCATATTGATAGTATAAATTAAAGATATCCCTGCGGTTCCATGATTCCAAATCAAGCTCTCTCATAATACTTCCTTTTGATATAATATACAACAAAAAACAAATTTTTCAAACTAGTTTAGCAAAACATAAAGAAAAGCTTAGGCATTGGTCGCTACAATGGCAGCATAATTTCTAAAACCTTTCCAAGGGAAAGGTCGCTACGTGAGCCGGTGGGGTCCCCAAAAATACCAATTTTTGGGGTGTCAGTGGCAGACAAAAAAATCGGCTTGGGTTTGCTTTGCAGCAATTTCCCCAGCCGATTTTACTATTTGGTGCGAGTGGTGGGACTTGAACCCACACTCTTTCGAACACGCCCCTTAAACGTGCGCGTCTTGTCACAAACTGCGCTCTTGCTTGATTCGCCTAATCGGCGAATTAAAAGCACTTTCGCTTGTTTGTTTCCGTCTCCCAAAATTTTTATAAAAAATTTTGGGTTCCCTAAAACTTTTCCAAGGGAAAGGTCGCCACATGGCGGAATGGCAGACAAAAAAATCGGCTTGGGTTTGCTTTGCAGCAATTTCCCCAGCCGATTTTACTATTTGGTGCGAGTGGTGGGACTTGAACCCACACTCTTTCGAACACGCCCCTTAAACGTGCGCGTCTGCCATTCCGCCACACTCGCAAATCGTGATTTAATTATAATACACTTGTTTTAATTTGTCAAATGTTTTGTTTAAGAAATTTCATTAAAATCACTGAAATGTTTACATTTTATTATGCAAATATGATAAAATAATGACAAGGAGATGTGAAAACATGAATAATGCTAAAAAAACCTTGCTTATGGTCAGCGGAATTTTATCTCTCATTGAGGGCGCCGGCCTGATTCTTCTCACCGCTTTTTTGGGATCATTTTTAAATGCAATTATTGATACAGTTGTGGCAACCGATCCTGCATTGACAGAACAAGATATTGAACTAATTCGCGAGCAATTTCAAGTTATGCAAGGTGCTTTTCAAGTGATTTTGGCTATCTTTGCCGTGATTGTTGTGCTTGCCGGAATCTTCACTTTGATTGCAGTAAGCGACCCTAACAAATTTGAACGCAGAAAAGGCCTCTATGTCACAGGTGCAGTTTTAACAATTCTCGCAGGTCCGCTTTCGATTCCTTCTATCCTTTACTATATCAGTTTTGGTTTGTCAAATGCTCCAAAAAACGAGCAACCAAAACAGCAAACCATTGAGATGCAAGAGGACCAAACAAAAAATTATGCCGCATTAAAAGACGACATTCAAGTTTTGCGACAACTCAAAGAAGACGGCATAATTACAGAAGAAGAATTCAAAAAGAAAATCATGGATATGTTGGACAAAAAATAAAAGCAGCTTTACAGCTGCTTTTTTAAATTGCCTCTTGACTTTGCGACAAGTCGTTTTTCCTGGCTTTCAAAACTATATCAGGTTCGCCATCTTTGTTGGTAATGAATTTTTCTGTGATAATCACTTTTTCGATGTTGTTTTTGCCAGGCAGATCATACATAAGCTTCATCATCTTGCTTTCAAGAATGGTTCGAAGACCCCTCGCACCCGTTTTGAGTTCGATGGCTCTTTTTGCCACCGCACGCAAGGATTCCGGCGTGAAATCGATTTCGATGCCATCTATTTTAAACATCTTTTTATACTGTTTAACAATCGAGTTTTTTGGCTCAACCAAAATTTTTGCCAAAGCCTCTTCGTCAAGATCATCCAGCCCTACAACCACTGGCATGCGCCCAACAAACTCTGGAATAAGTCCAAATTTGATCAAATCGTCTGGCTGCACTTCCTTGGCAAAATTGAAATCCTTTTTCTCCTGCACGGTTTTGACATCAGCATTAAAGCCAACTGTTGACGAATTTTTCCTTGCTTCAACGATTGAATCCAGCCCAACAAACGCGCCACCACATATAAACAAAATGTTTGTGGTGTCAATTTGAATGGTTTCCTGTTGAGGGTGTTTTCTTCCACCCTGTGGAGGAACATTGGCTATTGTGCTTTCAATGATTTTTAAAAGCGCTTGTTGCACACCTTCTCCGGCCACATCGCGAGTGATTGAAACATTTTGTGTTTTCTTTGCGATCTTGTCGATTTCGTCGATGTAAATTATGCCTCTTTGAGCTTTTCTGATGTCAAAGTCTGCGTTTTGAATGAGTTTTAATAAAATGTTTTCAACATCATCGCCGACATAGCCTGCCTCAGTCAAGGTTGTTGCGTCAGCTGCCGCAAAAGGCACTTTCAAAATTTTTGCAAGCGTTTTTGCAAGCAAAGTTTTTCCAGAACCCGTCGGTCCAATCATGAGAATGTTGCTTTTTTCGAGTTCTATATCTTCAGACTTATCTTTTTTGGAAAAGTTGTAGTTGATGCGCTTGTAATGGTTGTAAACCGAAACCGCAAGCACGCGTTTGGCTTCGTCTTGGCCAATTATATATTCGTCAAGTTTTGCCTTGATCTCAGATGGAATTGGAAGTTCGATTTTTTCAAGATCAGCTTGCTGCTCGTCTTCCTTTATGATCTCTTTGCAGATGGCAATGCACTCGTCGCATATAAAGGCTTCGCCATTTGGGCTGGCGATAATCTTTTTTGCATTCTTTTGTGGCTTGCCGCAAAACGAGCAAGAACAAGTTTCTGAATTTTTCAATCAAGCCCCCTTCTTGGCCTTTCTGGTGACAAAAATTTGATCCACAAGGCCATAATTTTTTGCCTCTTCGGCTGTCATGTAGTTGTCTCTGTCGGTGTCTTTCTCGATGATTTTAAGGCTTTTGCCTGTGTTTTCGCTTAGTATTTGGTTTATTTTTGTTTTTATGCGAGCGATGTGTCTTGCCTGAATTTCTATGTCACTCGCCTGCCCCTGAGCGCCACCAAGCGGCTGATGAATCATGATTTCACTGTTTGGAAGCGCAAATCTTTTGCCCTTGGTTCCGCTTGAAAGCAAAAACGCACCCATTGAAGCAGCAAGTCCCACACAGATTGTGGTGACATCGCATTTGATATACTGCATCGTGTCATAGATGGCAAAACCAGCGCTCACGCTGCCTCCTGGGCTGTTGATGTAAAGGAAGATGTCCTTGTCTGGATTTTTTCCTTCAAGATAAATTAACTGTGCAATAACAAGGTTTGCAACATTGTCATCAATTTCGCCATTTAAAAAGATGATGCGATCTTCTAGCAATCTTGAATAGATGTCATATGACCTTTCTCCTGCACCTTTTTGATCTACGACCATTGGAATTAACATTTCAAACCTCCCCCTAATTTCATTGGTTTATTACGCATTCTTTGATTTTAAGAATGCAATCAATTTGTTCATGAGAATGTCGTTTTGAATGTAGCTGAAATCATAGTCGGAAAGTGATGCTTCCACTTCTTCACATGATTTGCCCTGTGCGTCTGCAATCTCATGAATTTTTGCATGAATTTCCTCATGAGAAATTTCTATGCCATTGTCTTTTACAATTTTTTGAAGCACGAGTCTGGTTTTTAAAACACGCTCAGCTTCTGCTTCCTGTTCCTTTTCAAAGTCAGCCTTTTCTTTGCCAATGTAAGAAAGATAGTCTTCAAGCTTGATGTTTTGATAAGCAAGGCGGTCAGAGAAATCATGAATGAGATGCTCTTTTTCATGCTCTACCATGCTTTTTGGAAGATCTATTTTTGCTTTTTTGACAACCTCTTCAATCAAAGCGTTTTCAAATTCGCGCTCCGACTGTGCCTCTTTGGCTTTGAGGATTTTTGCCTTTAAGTCTTGCTTATATTCCTCTGCGGTTGCGAATTCTGTTGCAAAAGAAACAAGTTTGTCGTTAAACTCAGGAACCTCTTTCTTTTCAACCTTTTTGACCTTGACTTCAAAATCAGCAGGCTTTCCAGCAAGATTTTCTGCTGGATACTTTTCTGGGAATGTGACTTTGACAACCTTTTGTTCGCCGCTCTTCATGCCAACGATTTGATCTTCAAAACCTTCAATGAAGGTGTGTGAACCAAGTTCAAGTCTGTAATCCTCGGCGCTGCCGCCCTCAAACTTTTCTCCATCAACCGAACCTGAAAAATCGATGCTTACAAAATCACCGTTTTCTGCTGGCTTGTCGCTTTCGATAAATCTTGCTTGCCCATCTGTGAATCTTTTGATTTCAACTTCCAGTTCGCTTTCGCTTACAGAAGGTTTTTTCTTTTTAACATTCAGCGCTATTGGGCCGAGTTCAACCTCTGGCATAAGGTCAACAGTCAAGCTTACTTTAAGCCCATCAGCGGTCATGGAATCTATGTTCACCTTTGGATAGTCAGCCGGTTCAAAATCAGGGTTTTCTTTTAAAAACTGTGCATATTCAGCTGAAACGGCATCATCAAAAGCATCGTCATAAAAAATTGTGTCGCCATAATTTTTTTCGATCACTTTTCTTGGTGCTTTGCCCTTTCTAAAACCTTGAATATTGTATTTTCCTTTGTTTTTCTCATAGGATTTTTCGATCGCAGCTTCCCACTGCTCAGCGGTGAGTTCGATCTTCAATTTCAATTTTCCTTTTTCACTTTTTTCGCGTGTAACCATAATAAACTCCTTTTTTTATTTGCGATATTAATTTTAGCACAGCCACAATAATTATACAAGCAAAAAGGGGCAATTAGCCCCAATTTTTCTTGTTTTCATGTCGAAAAGCCTCTAAATAAAAAGCGCCACAAACAATCCAGCCCCAGCAGAAAATGCGAAGATCATTTCTAAAAAAAATGTAACACGCTCTTTAAAAATTGAACGTTTAAATTTTTTCATATACTGCTTTTTGTTGGCCTCGATTATCTCCATAGAAAGATGGTTTTTGTTTATGATTTCAGCAGCAAACAGTTTAAAACGCTCTGGATAAGTTTTTTTGGACTGCAAATAGCTGAGCACAAACTCCACGCCCCAATAGATAAAGAACGCCGCAGTGAGTGCCATGGTGGCATAGCTTTTTTCATATGTGGCGAAATAATATTCTAAAACCGCCGCAGCGACGATTGCAACAATCGCTGCACATGTCACGATAAACTTTCGCATTTTTCTCCTTTACAGCACAATGTTTACAATGTATAAAACCACTATTGAAACTGTGAAAATGATGTATAAAACCAGCCAAACCACATGAGTTTTGCGCTTAACCCAAAGCCCTGCCACAATGATGCAGACAACATATGCGATCGCCTCGCCCACATATCTGAAAGCATCGGCCAAAGTTTTGCTGCCAAAAATTGCACTCAAAAGCAAAGCCACAGCGATGCAACCTATGCCAATGTAAGCCAAAAGCTCAATCGTCTTTTGCCAGGACCAACCTTCTCGATTGGAATTAAACCTCTTTTGATTATCCATAAAAACCTATTTCACACTTTTTGCAATATGCTCAGCAAGGTCGACAACTTTGTTGGAATAACCCCACTCATTGTCATACCAAGCCACAAGTTTGACAAAATTTGGAGTCAGCATGATTCCTGCTTCAACGTCAAACACACAGGTGTGCTCCTCACCAATAAAATCGCTGGAAACCACTTTGTCGTCAGTCCAAGTCATGACACCTTTCATCGTGGTTTTTGAAGCTTTTTTGATGGCATCAACAATTTGCTCATAAGTTGTTTTCTTTTTGAGAGTGCAGGTCAAATCCACCACAGAGACATTCAGAGTTGGCACGCGATAGCTCATGCCAGTGAGCTTGCCTTTGAGTTTTGGAATGACTTCTCCAACCGCTTTTGCAGCACCTGTTGAAGATGGAATGATGTTGTAGGAAGCGGCTCTCCCGCCACGCCAATCTTTTTTGGTGGCACCGTCAACTGTAAGTTGAGTCGCCGTTGTTGAATGGATTGTGCTCATAAGCCCCTCTTCGATTCCAAAAGCATCATCAATGACTTTGGCAAGTGGAGCCAAGCAGTTTGTTGTGCAAGAGGCGTTGGAAACCACGTCCATGTCTTTTTTGTAATCTTTGTGATTGACACCCATAACAAACATCGGCATACCTTTGCCAGGTGCGGTCACGATAACTTTTTTAGCGCCACCCTGCATATGCAACGATGCTCCTTCATAATTTGTGAATTTGCCTGTTGCTTCGATTACAATTTGAGCACCAGTCTCACCCCAAGGGATTTTGTCAGGCTCGCGAATTTCAAAAAATTTGGCTTCGCTTCCACCGATCACCAAGCTGCCCTTTTTGACTGAGGTTGGAATGTCGAATCTGCCATGAATCGTGTCATGATCCAAAAGGTATTTTGCATATTCCACATCTAAAAATGGATCGTTGATTGCCACCACATCGATGCCACGTTTGGCACAGATTCTTGCAACCAACCTTCCAATTCTTCCAAAACCATTGATTCCTATTTTAAGCTTTGACATTTTTACACCTCCTCTGCTTTTTTAAAATGCCTTTTTCCCGTTTTTATGTTCATAATGTAAATGACCACTGCCAGGATCAAACAAAGTGAAGAAATCACGATCGCACAAGCCCATAAGAATCCTGCCAAGAATGTTGCTGGCTCAAAAAGAAAGTAAACTGCCGTGCTTGCGACAACCGCCAAGAAAAGCACCGTCCAGCCGATCAACATCACATTGTTTTTCAAACGCGAATATTCTTTTTTTGCAGGTTTTGATGAGGTTTGCACAGCCCCTTCACTCACTCCTTTCCATCTGTTTATGCGCGAAGCATATGAAAGGTTTGAAATGTTTTGAATCACACCCGACAGGTTTTCTGAAAATGCCACAGCTGAAACATCTCCATCAAAAAACGTAAGATCAAACATCAGTCTTATAATTTTTTTCCATAGATTGTAAAAAAATTCAGAAAATTTGTTTCTTGGTTTTTTGTCACAAACTGTGATGTCTGCTTTTGAATCCAAAAATTTTGCAACCTCTTGCCTGGAAAGCTTCTTTCGCATAATCAAAGTTTTGCCTTCTTCAAGCTGAGATTGCAAAGCATTTACAATCTCTTCTTTTGCACTGCCATTTTTGTAGATTGTCACCCGCATGCCAGCCTTTCTAAATTTGAACGCTTGTGCCCCAGCTTCTGTCACACCGACCAAAATGTGTGCATCAGGAATTTTGAGTTCTTTCACCAAAGCGGCGTAACCTTCAAAATCATCTATTACAGGCAAAATTATGTTGGTCATAGATGCCTCCTAAATTTTTTTTATCCTTCTGTAATGTCTTCCACCCTCGAATGTTGTGGTCAAGAAAACTTTTATTATTCTGATCGCTTTGCTTGCACGCATATAGCTGCCTGGCAGCACCAAAACATTGGCGTCATTGTGTGCACGTGCAAGTTCTGCAAACTTGACAGATGTGCAAAGAGCGGCTCTAATTTTTGGATTTCGATTTGCAGCTATGCTCATGCCTATGCCGGTTCCACAAATAAAGATGCCGACATTGTGAGGATCCTCCAAAACTTTTGCCACACCTTTTTTTGCATAATCAGGATAGTCGACACCCTCTTTTGAATAAGTGCCAACATCAATGGTGATGATTGACTCGTTGTTGAAAAACTTTTTGATCTTTTCTTTAAGTTCATAACCCCTGTGGTCACATGCCAAAATAATCACAATTCGCCTCCAATTTTTATCAACTTTTCTGTCAAAACCTTGCAAGCCTCATCAATCTGTTTTGCGCATTCCAAGTAAGTTTTATAGTCACCACCATAAGGATCAAAAATTTCCTTCCCTCCAAGATCTTTCATTTCGATGACTCTTCCATTGACTTTTGCTTTGATTGCTGAGGTCATTGCAACGTATAATGTTTTTTGGTCAAATTTTTTAAGTTTTACACTCTTGCGTTTGGCCCCACTCGCACCCAAAGCTTTTAATGCCTTGCACGCGTTTTCAGCGCTCATCTCGCCAGTGGCTTCCAACCCACGCGATGAGATTTGCACAAAATCAATGCCAGACTCTTTTAAACGCTTTTTCATCAAGCGCTCAGCCATAAAAGAGCGGCAGGTGTTGCCTGTGCACAAAAAGCACAATTTAATTTTCCCTTGCATGAGAAAATTTTAACATATATTAAAAAAAAATCAAAGTAAACTTACTTCGATTTTTTCTTTTTCATAAATTTAACAAGATCTATTTCCTTGCTTTTGTAAAGCCTGTCAAGGTTGAATCTCGCCCTTGATGCCAGCGTGAACAGATGCACATATATATTTCCAAAAGTGAGAATTATCCATTCGCCTTTATGATAGCCATCTTTTTCTGCATCGCTGTCAAACTTGTCGCACAAAAGGTCGGCCGCCTTTTTGTTTTCCTCGGCATTTGGAAGAGATGCGACAACAAAAAACTTTTCATCGCCATTTTCTGTTAAATCAAATGTGGCGATGCTTTTGTATTTGTTTTCTTTCATAAATTCAAAGATTTTTAAAAGTTTTTCGTTCATTTTTCTTCCTTTTTACATTTTACTATAATTTTATTAAAATTACAATAAAAAACCGATTTTTTATTTTATTTTTTTTGAATTTCCGTCAAAAAATGACTTATTTTTTACTTACATAATGTCCAAAATCAAAATATGCAAAAAGTGTCACGATTTTTTCAGATTTTTTTTAAGATTTTTTTGATATTTTTTATCACTTTTATATGGATAAGATATTTTGTTCGTTCGCTTTGGCTTGCCGTTGTCATCAGCATTGCCATCACAGCTGTTATTGACCTTTTGACGCGTTTTATTTCCAAAAAAAGGCAAACATCTGCCTCACTTAAAAAATCCGAGCGCGAAGATGCTGAAAACATGTTTCTTTCGCTCTCTTTGGAAAAAGCGCCTCTTGACTTTTTTTACAAACTGGCCTCTTCCAGACACAGCAGCGAAAAACATGACGAGTGCATTTTGATAACACACCCGGAAAGCAGAATCGTTTTGTTTCCCTTCACAACCTTTTCTGCACTTGCACCTGATGATATTGTGAAAGTCATTGCAAAAACCGCTCATCTCCACCCAACAAAAATTGTGGTGACCTGTTTTGCAATTTCAAAAGAAGCCGCGTCTTTTGCCAAAAATTTTGATTGCGAAATTGTGATTTTAGATCAATATGAAACCTATCAAAAATTATATAAGCCATACTCGATATTCCCAAAAATTTCAGTCCGCTACAAAAAAGACAAGCGTCTCGCATTCAAAGACCTTGCCATGTTTTCACTCAATCGAACGCGAGCAAAAGGCTACTTCTTTTCCGCGCTGATTTTGGTGCTTTCCTCTTTCTTTGTCAGAGCCAGCCTGTATTATTGCATTGTCGCGTCTATTTTGGTGGCGCTTGCTTTGGTTTCTATATATGACCCATTTTCAAAAAGCTCACCAAAAAATGAGTCGCTTCTTTAAAGCTCTATATTGTGTTTCTTCTTTTTTGTGGAGCGTTTGTAAACAATCAAAATTGCACCTATGGATTGCACATGTTCAGCGCCCGTTTTTTGACAGATCAGCTCCATCACCTCTTTCGGCTGCATTGGACAGGTTTTTAAAAGTTTGATTTTGATCAGCTCGCGTGCTTCCAAAAGCAAATCGATGGCCTCAAATGAATTTTCGCTTAATCCGTCTTTACCAATTTGCATAACCGGCTCTAATGCATTGCCCAGAGATCTTAAACTTGCTCGCTGTTTTGATGTTAACATTTTCGCTCTCCTTTTTCAGGTTTTAATCCAAAATCTTTTGAAAGAATCTTCATCATTAAAGTGCATCGTGTTTTCATAAACTCCGCCTGCTTTTAAAATGCTTTTTTCAGAAGCAAAATTTCCATCTCTGCACGTGATCAAAATTTTGTCAAGGCCGATGCGTTTTGCTTTTTTGAGGCCGAGTTTTATCATCTCGGTGCTGTAATTTTTGTTTCGTTCTGATGGCCTGATCGAACCTCCAAAGTGTCCGCCAAATTTGAAAAGATGTTCATTTAAAGTGCTGCGGATTTGCAAAACACCCAAAATCTTGCCATCACTTCGCCTTTTGAGCAGATATTGAACAGCCGGAACATAATCTTTTCTTGGAAGAGTCTCCTGTTTTTCACAGAGCTTTACAAACTTAAACCACTCTTCAAAGGTTGGATAGTCCAAAAAACCGCTTGACCCTGGTGCAGAACGCTCACCATTTCGTTCAAACTCTTCTCGAAGTTCCATCAGCGAAGCTTTATCGGATTTTTTGACTTTTGTCAGATAAATGTCTTTGTCCATATCACTCCACCCATTCGAACTCGATGTCTTTGATTTTGACGATGTCGCCTTCTTTCAAGCCTCTTTCTTTGAGCATGTCTATGATGCCCATCTCTTGCAACCTGTTTTGAAAATAGGCAAAAGAACGAGGATCATCTAAAAAGACCCCTCGCACAAAGTTGTCGATTTTTCCACCTGTGACAATGAATGTGTTGCCCTCTTTTTCTATATTCAAGCTGACAAGGTCCACCTTGTCGAAATCGAACTCCTCCACTTGAACCGGTGGCTTTTTCGGCAATACAGAAAGTTTTTCGAGGGTTTTGAGTTTGATTTCCTCCACTCCTTCATGCAAAATCGAAGAAAGTGGCATTGGACGAATGTGATATTTTTCTTCAAAGGCTTGCATCTTTTTTTCAAGCTCGCTTTCACTAAGCTCATCACTTTTTGAAAAGATGACAAGTTGTGGAGTTTTGGCGAGCTCTTCGCTGTATTTTGCAAGTTCGGCATTTATGGTTTCATAATCGGACATATAGTCTCTGCCGTCGGCCTCGGAGACGTCGACGAGGTGTAAAATCAAACGCACCCTTTCCACATGTTTTAAAAAGTAATGCCCAAGCCCTTGTCCTTCGCTTGCACCCTCAATGAGGCCAGGAATGTCGGCCACAACAAAGGTTTGCCCTTTGACTTCAACCACGCCAAGGTTTGGATAGAGAGTTGTGAAAGGATAGTTGGCAATTTTTGGATTGGCATTTGAGATGACCGAAAGCAGCGTTGATTTTCCGACATTTGGAAAACCAACAAGCCCAACATCGGCAATGGTTTTAAGCTCCAAAATCACTTCTCGCTCTTTGGTTTTCATGCCCTCCTGTGAAAAGGCCGGAGCTTGTTTTATCGAGCTTTTGTAATAAGCATTGCCATGCCCACCACTTCCACCTTTTAAGGCTGTGAAAGTGGAATTGTTTTCGGTTAGGTCAGCGATCACTTTGCCGGTTTCGGCATCGATGATGACTGTGCCACAAGGAACTTCGATGATCAAATCCTTGCCACTTGCACCAGTTTTCAACTGACGCGAACCAGCCTGTCCATTTTCAGCAAAAAACTTTTTTTTGAATCTGAAAGAGTAAAGCGTGTTTTGATTTTGTGTGGCCTTGAAAATTATGTCTCCACCTTTGCCGCCGTCTCCACCATCAGGGCCACCTTTCATTGTCATTGCATTGCGCAAAAAACTTAGCGCCCCATCGCCGCCATCACCTGCTTTGATTTTGATTTTGACTCTATCTAAAAACATCAGCCTTCCTTTTTGTTGTAATATAAACAAATTTTTTGAAACGGACAATTTTCACAATCAGGTTTGATCGCTTTGCATTTGTATCTGCCAAAAAGCACCATTTGATAATGCAAGCGCGACCAATCCTTTTTGTCAAAAAAGTTTTTTAAATCTTCTTCAACTTTGTCTGGATCTTTGCTTGTTGTCAGCCCAAGTCGATTTGAAATGCGAAGAACATGCGTGTCAACCGCAAACGCATCACCTTTGAATGCTTCGGAAATCATCACGTTTGCAGTTTTTCTGCCAACCCCGCGCAGTGATGTGAGCTCTTCCATCGTTTGCGGAACCCGCCCTGAAAACTTTTCAACGATATCCTTGCTGGCCTCTAAAATTGCTTTGGATTTTGCATTGTAAAAACCGCAAGAGTGAATGAGTTGTCCAAGTTGCTGCTGCGTTAAGGTCAACATTTTTTCAGGCGTGTTGTAAGTTTTGAAAAGCTGCTCCGTCACCAAGTTGACTCTTTTGTCAGTGCATTGTGCTGACAAGATGACCGCTATCAAAAGTTCGTATGGCGATTTGTAATCCAGTTCGCATTTAGGGTTTGGCACCAGCGTGTCAAAATCCTTGACAATTTGTTTGTTTGTCATTTTTACCTCATAAGTGGAAACAGCACACTGTCACGAATGTTTGGAAGATCGAAAACTGTCATAATCAATCTGTCGATTCCAAGACCAAGACCTGAAATTGGAGGCATGCCATGCTCCATTGCACGCAGGAAATCTTCATCAAGGTCCATCGCTTCATCATCTCCGCCCATCTTGTCCTTCATTTGATTTTCAAGCGTTTCGCGCTGCTGAATAGGATCAACCAGCTCTGAATAAGCGTTTACAATCTCCGCACCGCAAACGACAACCTGGAAGGCATCAACCAGCCTTTCATCTTTGTCATTTCTTCTTGCAAGTGGCTTTAAAACCGCAGGATAATTGAATAAAATCGTAGGGCCAACAATGCCTTCACGGATTTTCTTTTTGTAAATAAAGTCAATCAGCGCTCTGACAGACGTGTAAGGTTCGAGTTCCTCCGGCCTGAAAAGTTTTGCCTTGATAATCTTCTTTTTAAACTCATCAGCATCGGTTTCTGACAGGAAATCATATCCGAGCAACTCACGCATCTTGGCTGTGTAGTCGATTCTCTCCCACTCTTTGCCAAAATCCACCACATTGCCTTGATAGGTTATTTTTGTGGTGCCCACGATTTCCATCAAAAGCTCTTTCAAAAACTTTTGAAAGAATGCGATGTTGTCTTCAAAATCCCAGTAAGCAGCATACCATTCAAGCTGAGTAAATTCTTGAAGGTGCGTTGGATCCATGCCCTCGTTTCGGAAATCTTTGCCAAGCTCGAAAACTCGATCAAACCCACCAGCGATTGCCTGTTTGAGCCAGGTTTCAGTGGCAATTCTCAAATTGCATTCAAGATCGAGTGCATTGTGTTTTGTGAAGAATGGTTTTGCAGTTGCTCCGCTGACACTGGTTTGCAAAATTGGTGTTTCGATTTCTATGAAGCCATTGTCTTCAAGATATCTTCTGATAAATGAGCAAGCTTTGCTTCGCGCCAAGAAAACTTTGCGAGAATCTTCGTTTACAATAAGATCCAAATAGCGTTGACGATAGCGCGTTTCAATGTCTGTCAATCCATGGAATTTTTCTGGCAAAGGTCGAAGCGCCTTGGAAAGCAGTGTAAGCTTTTCTGCCCTGACAGTGACTTCGCCTGTTTGAGTGACATAAACCTCACCCTCAACTCCAACGAAATCGCCAAGATCTATCATCTTTTTGTAAAAATCATAATCCTGCTCGTCAAGCTCATTTCGGCCAACTGAAACTTGAATATAGCTTTCAATGTCGCGAATTTGCATAAAGCCAAATTTGCCCATGACGCGTCTGAAAACCATGCGACCAGCAACCTTGACTTTTTTGCCTATCATTTCACGAGCTTCTTTGATTGTTGCAGTGCGATCAAATTTTGCTTTATAAACAATTTCACCTTGCTTTTTAAGTTGGTTGATTTTTTCCCTTCTGATGTCAACTTCATTTGATAAGTTTGTTTCTGCCATTTTTTTCTCCTTGCTTTGTTATAGAAAAAAGATAGCATTAATCGCGCTAAAAGTCAATTTAATTAAAGCGATTTTGATAAATCTTTGCGTTTTTGACAACCTTTTCTAAATAAGTTGCAGTTTCTGAAAAAGGAATGTTTGAAAGCGTTTTCCCGTCGTTTGAGTAGCGCTCATCTTTAAGCCAACTGCTGACTCTGCCTGGCCCAGCATTGTATGCACAAATTGCAACCTCAAAATTGTCAAACCTTGCAAAAAGCTGAGAAAGATAAAAACTTCCAAGTTTTATGTTTGTTTCAGGATCAAACAAATCCACATTTTCCATTCCAAGCTGCGCAGCAAGCATATTCGCCGTTGTTGGCATAAGCTGCATCAAGCCTTCTGCGCCTTTGCTTGAGATTGCATTTTTGTCAAATGAGCTTTCGCTGTTTATCACCGCAGCAATCAATTCCGGCTGGATAGAAAACTCTAAACTTGCACTTATGATCATGTTTTCATACTTCAACGGATAGGCCAAGTGATAAATTAAAAAAGTCATAGCCACAACCACTGCTGTGACCAGACTCAAAATCAAAAGTTGAAGTTTAAGCTTCATGTTTTTAGATTATGTCATCATTACGCTTTTATTCGCCACTAAAAAAACCTGCGAAAGAAGAATAACCTCGCACTGGAAAATGCTGTTTGACAAGATCGAGATAGTCGGTTAAAAAACGCACACTGATTCCACAGGTTCTTCCCGCCTGTTTCGGTGTGGCAGTGACCACACATGGCAGCCCCAATTTTTTTAAATAATTTGCAAACATGAGCGTTTCATTGCGTGAAGTAAAAACTGCATAGGTGTATCGCACAAGCCCCCTCCATATTCACCAATTCTCCTCAATATCACTATATTAATTAAAGAGGCGTGATGTTTCCAAAAAGGAGGCAGAATTTTGATTTATCTAGACAACAGTGCAACCACACTTATCAAGCCAAAACAAGTTTTAAGAAAGCTTGATATGGCAGTGACAAAGTGCGCAGCAAATCCTGGAAGAAGTGGGCATAAACTCAGCATTATGGCAGCAACAGAGGTTGAACAAACCAGGCAAAAACTTGCCGAAATGTTCAATCTTGAAAGTGAGAGCAACGTCATTTTCACGGCAAATTGCTCGGCCGCATTAAATCTTGCAATCCTTGGAAGCACCAAAGCTGGCGGGCATGTTGTGTGCACTGAAAATGAGCACAATTCTGTTTTGCGACCACTCGAACACTTACGCCAAATTGGGAAACTCGACTACACAGTTGCAAAACAATCCTCGCCTGGCGGGATCAAGCGTGAGGACATTGAAAGAAGTTTGCAAAAAAACACATATATGGTGATATGCAACCATATCTCAAACGTCAATGGAGACACTTGCGATATAGAAAATGTTGGCAAACTTTGCAAAGAAAAAAATCTGCTTTTCTTGGTCGACGGTGCACAAAGCGCAGGGCACGAAGAAATTGACATGCAAAAGTGCAATATTTCATTTTTGTCACTCGCACCGCACAAGGGTTTTTACGCGCTCCAAGGTTTGGGAGTGCTGCTTGCACGAGAGCCTGACAGTTTGCAACCGATAGTCTTTGGCGGCACTGGAACAAACTCTCTGGAACTTGTTCAACCGCTCACTCTGCCCGAAAGATTTGAAGTTGGAACCATTGCCACTCCTGCCATTTTTGCACTTTCAGGAGGCATTGATTTTGTGCGAGAAAATTTTGCTCAAATTCATGAACATCTTGATGATTTGACAACTTTTTTGCATTACGAACTTTCCTCCTTCCCGCTGGAAATTTACACAACAACTGAAAACTCAAAAGGTGTGTTTGCTTTTAATATCCCAGGCGAGCATTCAAACGATGTTGCAAGCTTGTTAAACGAGAAGTTTGGCATATGCGTGCGAGGAGGCTATCACTGCGCGGCAAAAAAACATGAGGCGCTTGGCCTTTTAGATCAAGGAGCAGTGCGCGCTTCGCTTTCATTTTTTACAACCTTTTCCGATGTTCAAAAATTGATTTTTGCTATAAAATCCATCTTAAAATCCAAGAAAATGATATAAATAACAAAAAAACGCTAATTTTTAGCGTTTTTTTTAATCTTTTGAATAAATTATGCTTCTGCAATTTTCACAAGTGAGAATATGCTCGGTTTTGAGTTTCGAAACCGCAGAGGCCGAAAGCTCCATTCTGCATCTGCCACAAGCGTTGCCAATGAGCTCCACAAAAACAGGAAAGATTCTGTCAGCTCTTTTTGCCTTATACATGTCGAGAGTTTTTGCATCAACCGATTTTGCAAGTTTTTCAAGCTCGGATTTTAATGCCTCCATCTTTGGTTGAGTCTCGGCAAGTTTTGCATCATATGCCGCTTTATATTTTTGATATTGAGCTTTGGCTTCGTTGTAAAGTTTGATGGTTCGGTTAAAATCACTGAGCACTTGATTGATGTTTTCAGCGAGTTTTGTCAGTCTTCGATCAAGTGCAATCAGATTCGAAGCAACCCTGTCCTTTTTTGCAATTGCTTCATCAAGCTCTTGCTCTTGCAAAGTTTCTGGGTCCAATTTCAAAAGTTCCTGCCCGTGCTTTTTGGTTGATGCGATGGTTTTTTGAAGCTCGTCCATCTCTTTCAAAATTGCAGAGGCTTGTTCTTCAAGCTGGCCTGAGCGCACCTGTGAATCACGCGCCGTTTGATTGAGCTGATTGCATTTTTGTTTGTTTGGATCCTTTGCAAGAGATTGCTCCAAAGCGAAAAGTTTTTTGTCAACCTCTTGGTAGGCCAATATATTTTTAAGTTCCATGCTTTTCTCCTCTTAATCCATAAAGTCAGCAAGTTTTTTGCTTCTGTTTGGGTGTTTTAATTTTCTAAGCGCCTTTGCCTCAATTTGACGAATACGCTCTCTTGTCACCTTAAACTCTCTTCCCACTTCTTCAAGTGTCTTGGCTCTGCCATCTTTCAAGCCATATCTTTGGCGAATAACCTCTTGTTCACGAGGAGTTAAAGTGTCAATGACTGCAAGTAGCTGTTCTCTAAGCAATGTTTGTGTTGCATACTCAACCGGCGATTTGATGGATTCATCGACGATGATGTCCGTGAGTTTGGAATCCTCCTCTTCACCGATTGGAGTTTCCAAAGAGACAGGATCCAAGCCGATCTTTTGAATCTCCACAACCTTGGCCTCACTTATGCCCATCTCTTGCGCAATTTCCTCCGTGGTCGGTTCGCGACACAATTTTTGTGTCAACTGGCGAATGACACGTTGAGCTTTGTTGATGGTTTCAACCATGTGAACAGGAATTCTGATGGTCCTGGATTGATCGGCGATTGCACGAGTGATGGATTGACGAATCCACCATGTTGCATATGTGGAAAACTTGAAGCCTTTGGAATAATCAAATCTTTCAACCGCTTTTAAAAGACCGAGGTTGCCCTCTTGAATGAGGTCCAAAAAGGACAAGCTGGAAGCTCTTGACGCCCATTTTTTTGCAACGCTGACAACCAGTCTCAGATTGGCTTCACAGAACTTTGCTTTTGCATACTCATCACCTTTCAAAATGCGTTGAGCAAGGTCTACTTCCTCTTCCGGTGTCAAAAGTGGAACCTTGCCAATGTCTTTTAGATAGACCTTGACAGGATCGTCAACACCGTATTCAGGCATGAGGTCGGCAAAATCGTCCTTTGAAATGTCGTCTTCGTCATTTGAATGAATAACCTTGATTCCTCTGGCTTCCAATTTTTCAATAAAGCTGCGAATATCTTCCGGAGAGACGTCAAATCTTAACACCCTGATGTAGATGTCATTTTCGTTTATAGAGCCCTTTTTCTGAGCCAATTCTTCAATTTTCTTGAATTCTGCTTCTATTTTTGCGTCAAGCATAAAAACCCTCCATGTTTTTATCTCTGATTTTCTTATCCACTGCCTGTGCCTTTAAAAGCAAGCTTTTGCGCTCTTCAAGGCTGGCAGAGGCCTTGTATGCATTCATGATTTCATCTTTTTCAGCTTTAAGCTTTTCTTCCACAAGCGCCCAAACACACTCGTTGAAATACTGT
Organism: uncultured Clostridia bacterium; assembly: GCA_944372355.1. Classification (GTDB taxonomy): domain Bacteria; phylum Bacillota; class Clostridia; order Christensenellales; family UBA1242; genus Caccovivens. The sequence goes on from CALVYS010000008.1 coordinate 22,184, forward strand.
TTCTCAATCCCTTTTGCCTCTGCAAAATTAAAATAAATTATCTCTTGCCAGAACGGATCGTCAACATCAACCCTGTCAAACAAACTTGACACCCTCGAAACCGACTTGATCATTTCAAGCTCCGAAGAGTGATCGCTGAGCAGTTTGTCATAGTTGATTTTTGGATCAACGAAATCCTTTTTGTGAAGAATTGAGGCAAGCACAAATCTAACAGCCCTTTTATTCCCATTTATTCGCTCGGATAAAACGGGCTTTTCTGTTTTTTCAAAGGTTGGCATGATTGATATGCCAAGCGAGCGCCGCAACGTGTCAACCGGAATTTGCGTGAGGTCTCTGATTTTGAACAAGTATGGATCCTGCTCTGCCGCAGACAGCTTTTTAAGCTTTGCAAGCACTTCTTTGACAAATTCACCCTTTTGATCAGCCTTTGACAAATCATATTTTTCAAGTGCAAGGTTGATGTAGTAATCAATCACGCCAGTTGCCGCGTCAAGCACCTTTTTCATTCCTTCACTGCCCTCTGCTTTTAAAAGCTCGTCAGGGTCTTGTCTATTAGGAAGTCTTGCAACCTTCACTCTGCACCCTGCATCTTGCAAAATGTCGATCGAGCGCAATGTCGCTTTCACGCCCGCTTCGTCACCATCAAAACACAGAATAATGTCTTCACACAATCTTTTTAATTCTCTTGCATGATCCGCAGTCAGAGCCGTGCCCAGGCAAGCCACAGTGTTTTTAAAGCCCGCTCTGTGCATTGATATGACGTCTATTTGCCCTTCCACGATTATAATGTTGTTAAGGCCCTTTTCTTGTTTGAGTTTTTTCAACAAATGCAGCCCAAACACCACTTTGCTTTTTTGAAACACAACTGTTTCGGCCGTGTTTTTATACTTTGCAAAATCGGTTTTTTCAAGCGCGCGCGCTGTGAAACCTATGCAATCGCCAAAAGCGTTCAAAATTGGAAAAACCAATCTCTCGCCCATTGCATCATAAATTCTGCCCTCTTCCTTCGACTGCGCAACGCCAGATGCCACCAACTCTTTGGCCGTGAAGCCTTGTTTGAGCAAGTAGTTTGTCATCTCGTTCCAATTTAAACTGTAACCGATTTCAAAATCTTCAAGTTCGTGACGAGTGAAACCTCTTTTCTTTATGTATTCCTGTGCAGGTTTTGCAGCAGGCAGATATATATTTTCATGATAATGATTTTTGGCTAGATTTAAAATCTTTAATGCAGTGTCTTTTTCTTTCTTTCGTTTGAGCAAATTTTCATCGCCGCTGGTTTCCGGAATCGGCATCTTTGCCATTTCAGCCAATCTGACAACCGCATCATGGAAATCGCAGGACTCAATCTTTTCGATGAATGTGATCACATCACCGCCTTCCTTGCAACCGAAACAATGATACAGCCCCTCATATTGATCCACTGTGAAAGAAGGCGTTTTTTCACGATGAAATGGGCAACAACCCCAAAATTTGTTGCCCCGTTGTTCTAACTGCACATATTTTGAAACCACGCTTACAATATCATTCTTTCGTTTAAGCTCGTCCAGCCAATCTGGCGAAAACCCTCTGTTATTCACTTATTCCTCTATTCTAAAAAATGTTTCTAACTATATATACTCGCACAAATTAAAAAATCCTGCTTTTTTCAAGCAGAAAATTTTGTTTTTATAACTTTAAGCCTCAGAAAGCTGTTTTATAGCCTCTGTCGCAGCGATTGCACCCGTTGCAGTGGCTGTTACGATCTGTTTAACCGGCGAAACGATGACATCTCCACAAGCGTAAACTCTTTCCATAGAGGTGTGCATATGCTCATCTGTTTTGATGTAGCCTTTTTCATCAAGCTCTAACACACCTTTCAAAAACTGAGTATCTGGCGTTCTCCCAATTGCAACAAAGATGCCGTCTGTTTTTAGAGGAGCTTTTTGTGAATCAAGTTTGACAGACTCCACGCTTTCCGTGCCGTTGATTGCTGTGATGTTTGAGCTGTAAAATATTTTCACATCTTGCAATCTGTCTAAGATTGCTGGTGGATAAGCTTTGAGTTTTAAGTTTGGATACTTGGAAACAATGCTGACTGACTTGCAAATTGGCAAAAGATACAGTGCCGTTGAAACGGCGGAATCGCCCGAACCTGCAACAATCACATCTTTGTTTTTGAAGAAGTTTCCATCACAAGTTGCACAGTAGCTTACCCCTTTGCCCAAAAACTGCTTCTCACCCTCAACATTGAGCTCGCGCGAAGCAGAACCAAGAGCCAAAATAACCGCCTTGGCCTCATAGGTGCCCTTTTTGCAAATGAGAAAAACCCGATCTTTTTCAGCCTTTAACGAGACAAGCTCGTCATGCTTAAACTCCACTCCCAGGCCTTTGGCTTGTTTGTAAAAGGTTTCAGCAAGTTGGCCGCCTTGCACATTTAAAAAGCCAGGATAATTTTCAATTTCAGCGATTGTGGCAACCTGACCACCAATCAATCCACGCTCCAACACGAGCACTTTTTTGCCTGCGCGTTTTGAATAGATTGCGCTTGTCAATCCGGCTGGCCCACTGCCAACCACAACAATGTCATACATCTCAAAATCCCCTTCTTTATATATGCATAAATTTTAACATAATATCAAGCTTTCAAACAAACAAAAAAAGATGCAAAAGCATCTTTTTCTTAACGTTTGCTAAATTGTGGAGCCTTGCGCGCTTTTTTGAGACCATATTTCTTTCTTTCTTTCATTCTTGGGTCTCTTGTCAAGAAGCCTGCTTTTTTCAGCTCTGCCTTGTAAGTTTCATTTGCTTTTACAAGCGCTCTTGCAAGGCCGTGGCAGATGGCACCAGCCTGACCTGAGATTCCGCCGCCATCGCACTTGATTCTGACATCATATTTGTCACGAGTTCCAGTCAATTCGAGTGGTTGAAGAGCAACCAAAAGCAATGTGTCGCGTTGAAGATATTCGCCAATTTCTTTTCCATTGACAGTGATGATTCCTTTGCCAGGTTTCATTCTAACTCTGGCAACACTTGATTTTCTTCTGCCAGTTGCAATGAATTCAGCAACCGGTTTTTTTGTAACTTTCTTTTCCTCAGCCATTATTTTCTCACTCCTTTAACTTCAACTGGTTCTGGTTTTTGAGCTTCTTGCTTGTGTTCAGCATCGCGATAAACCTTCATTCTTGTGAATTGTTTTCTGCCAAGAGTGGTTTTTGGAAGCATTCCCTTAACAGCTTTTTCAACAGCTTTTGGTGAGTTTTCACGCATAAGCTTGTCATATTTCATTTCTTTAAGTCCACCGATGTAGCCAGTGTGCCAAATCATCTTTTTCTTTTCAAGCTTTTTGCCTGTGAGAATGATTTTGTCACTGTTGATGACAACAACAAAATCGCCTGTGTCAACATGCGGTGTGTAAATCACTTTATTTTTTCCAGTCAAGATGTCTGCAACAGTGGTTGCAACTCTTCCAAGAGGAAGGCCAGCGGCATCAACGATATACCACTTTCTTTCAACATCGGCTGGTTTTGCCATGTAAGTTTTCATTATTTAAATTTCCTCCGAAAAATTTGCCAATAAACCGCGTTTTATTTATGGGGCTAATATAAATAAAAAGACGCTTTATTTGCGACTTTTATATTTTATATATATTAATTGCGTTTGTCAAGCAATTTTTCAAAGTTTTAAAGGTTTTGTCAAATTTTAAGCGCGCTCTTGCACTAGCTGAGGCTGCGAAAAGCCTCCCGCCCTCACATCGAACCAAACAAGATAGTCGACAGCGCGGTTTAATTGTTCAACTTGCAAGCCGACATATTGTTTTTCGACCTCGTCAAACTTTTTAAGCATAACCTTTTTGGCAGCCTCTGTATCCTTAATGCCGCCCTTTTTAAACAATTTGTTCAAACTGTCTTCATCTTGCATATACAATGCAAAATCATCATAGTTGTCCTTTGCCAACTTAAATCTTCTTTTAGCTTCAAACACTTCGTCCTGCAAATTGTCAAAGGACTTGCCCATGCCAAGCTTTTCGCCCTGACCAAGCTGCTGCTGTTTTTTCGCTCCCAAAATGTTGTGAGCGGCCAAAAGATCCTCTTTGAATTCGTCTGCCGAAATGCTTACATTTTTTTCAAGTTTTTTCTGCAAACTTTCATCAAACGCAGCATCTTTGCCCTTCAATTTTGATTCATAAATATGTAATAAAACAATTTTGTCTTTGTTTTTGATTTCTCCTGTCTCATCTGTGGAAACAAAGCCTAAATCCAGCAATTCTTTGAGTATGTCAAGACGTTCTTTCATAAGTTCCTCCAAAGTGTGTATGAAGCAATTTTAGCACACTTTTTTGAATAAACCAAACAAAATTTGCATATTTATGCAAAAATTTTTATCTTCCACGACTGCCGCCTCCACCGCCACCGCCGCCAGAAGACCCTCTTCGTCCGCCACCGCCTGCTCTTCTCACTCCACCACGAGACGATGGAGAAGAAAGCCCAGCCCTGCCAAGCGATCTTGATATACAGCCACCTAATGTCGCGACAGAAAAATTTCACAACAAATTTGGGCAATTATGTTCCAGTGCTTTTGTAATGACGCAAACTCAAATTGAAAAACAACAGGCACGGCAACACAAACAACATGCCCAAAAGCGGCGACACCCCGCACAGCCACATTGGCACACTGCCCGTCTCCATAATAAACGACAACGGCAAATAGTTGAAACATGCGATTGGAATGACAAAGGTGAAGATTCTTGTAAACCATTTTGCATAAATGTTGATTGGATAAAATGCAAGCTCTTTGCTGCCATTTGTGACAATGTTTAAAAATTCCAAATTCTCAACTGTATATATGCTGATGCCTGCACTCAACAAGAAGAGTCCGAAAATAACAAATGTGCCACAGATGTAAGTTGCAATCAACACAAGCACCTTCCAAACATTCCAGTCGACAGACATGTTGACAAGAGCAATCACGCTTACAACTATACCCAAGATTATTCTTGGAAATTTTGTAAACTCAAAACGAGACCCAAAAATTTGATAATGTATGTTGACTGGCCTGATCATAAATCTGTCAAGCTCGCCCGACTGAACAAGTTTTGGAAATTCGTCATAACCACGTGCAAATGCCTCAACAAAGGAATAAACCGTGTAAATGACTCCAAGCATCAAAAGCGATTCATAAAATGTCCAACCGGCAACCGATTCAAACTGCAAAAACAACAAGTAGACCGATAAAATTTCTCCCACCATTATCAAAAGTTGATTGAAAGCGACAAACATCATATTGAAACGATACTGAAAGGAGGATTTCATGTGCATTTTTATATAGTTTTTGTAAAGCATCTCAACCTCCCTGGACCACTGTTTTTTTCAGCGCTCTGCCGATGAGCAGCTTGCCGATCGCGATGATGGCAACAAGCCAAGCGAGGCCTATTCCAATGTAAATCAAACCATCGATGATTCCGACATTGCCGATGTAAATTCGAAAAGGTAGGTCTGTGATATAACTAAATGGCAAATATCTTAAAACCTCTTGCAGCGCCTGCGGAAGAATTGGAAGAGGAATGAACAAACCTCCAAGTATGTTCACAATCGAAGAAACTATGCCTAATGAGCCCTTTTCTGACAATGTTTTAAAAGTCAAATAAACTGCAAACATTGAAAGCGAGTGGCTCATAAACAAACCTAAAATCAAAGCAAGCAAAAACAAGAAAAACGCGCCAACACTGACTGGCAAACTCAAAGCTATGCTTTTTGGAAGCAAAAATCCAATGATTATGATTGGTGCAAAACGAAGCAAAGTGGCTGCGAGCTTTTGCGCAATGCCTTCGGCATACCATTGATTGTAGATTCCGATGGGCCTTACAAACTTGTAGCACACGTTGCCATTTGTTATTTCTTGCCCCACTCTTTTGGGCATCGTCACATAGCGCAAAGCAAAAAATGCCTGCCCTAGCCAAATATATGAAGCCATTTGTGAAATAGAAAGCCATCAACCGAACCGGAATTTAAAAACGCCGTGTAAAGATATACTTGCAACAGCCCCCAGAAAAGTTGTGTGGCAATTCCAGCAAGAGCTTTTGCGCGATATTGAAGCTCGCCTTTAAATTCCATTTTAAAAATGCCGAAATAAGATTTCACAGCTTCGCCCCTCCACTACAACTCATACTCGTTATAGAGTTTTGCCAAGATTTCATCAACGCTTAATGATGAAACCTGAAAGTCGACAACTTCATATTTTTTAGAAATCTGATTCACAAAGTCTGTGGTGTGGAACTGGGTTTTGGGCAATGTTTTCAAGGTTGCAAATCGCTGATTGTGTTCGACAACTTTGTAGCCAGCAAGTGAAACTTTTTGATAATCCTTCGCAAACTCCACTTCAATGGTCTTTTCAGCAGAATATTTTTCTTTTATGTTTTCAAAACTGCCCTGATAAAGAATTCTTCCCTTGCCGATCAAAATGATCTTGTTGGTGAGAGCTTCGATGTCGTTCATATCGTGAGTTGTCAAAATTATCGTGGTGTTCCATTCTTTGTTGATAAATTTGATAAAATCTCTGACAGCAAGTTTTGTTACAGCATCGAGGCCGATTGTCGGTTCATCCAAAAACAAAATTTTCGGTCTGTGGAGCAGCGAGCCAGCAAGCTCACATTTCATCTTCTGCCCCAATGAAAGCTGACGCAAAGGACGGCCCAAGAGATCTTCAATGTTCAAAGCTTTATTTAACAACTCCAAGGTTTCTTTAAATTGATCTGTTGGAATTTTGTAAATGTCTTTCAGCAGCTCAAAACTGTCCATGACAGGCACGTCCCACCAAAGCTGGCTGCGCTGTCCAAAAACAACCCCTATGTTTTTTACAAAAGTTTTCCTGTTTTGCCATGGGACAAGCCCATCAATGACGCAAGTGCCGGAGGTTGGAGTGAGAATGCCACTCATGATTTTTATCGTGGTGCTTTTGCCCGCACCGTTTGGGCCTATGTAACCAACAATTTCTCCTTCTTCAATCGAAAAGCTGACATCTTTTAAAGCTTCAATCGTTTTATACTTTCGACAGAAAAAGTTTTTTAACATTTTAAACCGCCCTTGACTTTTTTCAGGCACTTTAAAATTTTTACATATTTTTTCAAAATTAATTATGCTTGCCAAAATTCTTCTCCTCTTCTGAATCTAGGTGTGAAGTGACAGAGCTCGTAATAAACAAAATATCTCGCAAAAAATGCAGTCGTGAATAATTTATATATCACACTTTTTAAAAAAAGTCAACTTTTTTTATTAAAAATAAAAAAATTTAATCAAAAGCTTTGCTTGTTTTTCAACAAATATTGTGCTATACTCATTCAAGAGTTCTCGTAGTTCAACGGATAGAACAGTCGCCTCCTAAGCGACCGATGTGGGTTCGATTCCCGCCGAGAACACCAAAAAAAACAGGCAAGTTCGCCTGTTTTTTGTTTGTCATTTGAATTGAATTTTTATCCCACAAAGTTTTGAAGCTGATCGGCTATCCCTGTTGTTGTGCCATAGGCTGTGATGTAGTAAAGCCCTATTGGGATTGGCAGACCGTTTTGGAAGTTGTCCAGATATGCAAAGTAGCCGTCCATGCCTGTTGTCGTGTCTGAAATTGTTAGAGAGTTGTTAAACAAGGCATATGAATTCAAAATCGTGGCACTGTCTACAAGATTTGGTGAAAAGTAGAACTCTCGGCTGTTTGTCATCTCTCCTTCTGCCGAAGTCGAGATGTTTGCCACAACTGCGCATTTGTCGATCGCTGCTGGACTCGATGTGTCTGACATCGTGATGCTGCCTATCATTCCACTTGCATATGCATTGGTAGTGGCAACTGTGATGTCAGTGTTGATATAGCTGCCTGTTATGCTTAAATTTGTGCAGTTTGTCGCATTGCCAATAAATCCGCCAAAATAAAGCGATGAAGAGGTCAATTGTGAAGAAATATCACCTTCAAATACGCTCGATGTGATCGTAATCGTCGACGCCGTTGAGGCTCCGATAAGTCCGCCAATGTTGACGTGATATGTCGAGCCATCAATATTGCCAAGCGAGAACACACTTGTCATGGTTACAGGCACCGTAACTGAGCCTATTATTCCGCCAATAGTGCTGTTTGCCGCCGTGATATTGCCGGTGTTTACACAATTTTCAAAACTAAGCGTCCAACCACTGTTGCTTGTTTCCCCAACAAGTCCGCCAGCCGAATTGCCCTGTCCTGTAATTGATATCGCATTGGCATTGACGCAATCTTCCAAAGTGATGGTGATGTTGCTGCTGCCACTGATTCTAGCAATCAAACCGCCTATTCTTTGGACAGACCCAGAAATTACACCATAATTAGCAAGATTTGACAATGTGGTGTTTGTGGCCGCTTCGACTTGATAAACCACGCCGCCCACGCCCGAACTTGTTGCGACAATTTCACCATAGTTTGTGCAATTTGCAAAAGTTCCATTTTGCAATGCAAGTTGAGAAGCTATACCGCCAAGTTCAGAGCCCGTGAGCGTGCCATAATTGACGCAATACTGAATGTTGGTTGTTGAGAAAAACGAGAAAGTAAGCACATTTATATTCGTTGCAACGATGCCTGCAATCATACTGCCATCAATGTTGCCATAGTTGACACATCTTAAAACTTCACCGGCGCTCATGGCAATTCCGGCAACAGCATTTCCACTTAAATTGCCGTAGTTGGTGCAGTCTGTGATGGTGGCTGGCAAGCTGTAACCGCTGTCCGATGGGTTCAATGCCAAGTCTGAGCTGCCAAATGCAGAAGACATCGAAACCGGCCCCACAGTGATTCCGCCGTTATACATTCCACTGAAAGAAGCACGATTTGTGCAACCAGTGATTTGAACGTTTGAGGCAAAGGATGCTATTCCAGCACCAAACGCAACACTTCCCGACCCATTTAAAGTGGACATATTTTCGCAATTTTCAATCACACCGTTGTAAACAGAAAGAGCTATACCTGATGCCATTCCATAACCAAGCATACCACTACCGCCAGAGGCGTTGAGAGTGACATCACTTGTGCAGTTGGATATAGAAATATTTTCTCCCAAAACTAACAATCCGGCAGCTCCGGTTCCTGCGTTGATCACTGAGTCTGTCACTGTCAAGTTTTTAATTTCTGCACGGGGGCCATATCCAACAACATGGCTGAATAATGCAAAGTAGGTGTAGCTTGAACTGCCTATCACGCCGGAGATTTCATATCCCGCACCGTCAAATATCCCGGAGAAATATGCTGTTGCATTTCCTATCGGCTCCCATGCGTGAGCTGAAAGGTCGATGTTTGTGGTTAGAACAAAATATTTGTTTGGATAGTAGTAATTTCCAGAATGTTCACCAGTTCCGCTGTAAAGCCTGTAAGACAGGCCTGCAAGCTCCTCTGCTGAGGAAATTTGGTATGGGTTGGTTCGAGAACCATCGCCTT
>CALVYS010000009.1 GCA_944372355.1 uncultured Clostridia bacterium
GTTCGACTTGCATGTTTTAAGCACGCCGCCAGCGTTCGTCCTGAGCTAGGATCAAACTCTAACGTTAAAATATTTTTGTCTATATTTCTTTGTGGGTCGCCCCACTCGTACACTCGTTTGTACCTTAGCTCAATAACTCAATAATTGACGCAAATTTAACATAAAATTGCTTAATTACGATTTCCTTTTTATTAAATTGTCATGGGTCAATGCTGACTTCACTTTTGTGTCAGCATGATTATATTACCATAATATTCGCCCTAAGTCAAGCAATTTACAAAAAAAATATTAAAAAAAGAGGCTTGTTTTGCCTCTTTTTACTCCTCATTAAAGAAATTGAATGCCTTCATAATCTCATCGAGGCCTATTTTTGGATTTACCGCCTCTTTTAAATCAAAACCGTTTGTCTGTTCTGGCTCAGGTTCAGGTTGTTTTTTAACGTTTATACGAGCGATTCGCACCTCTTTTGGAGCTTCGTTCGACTTGCGATATTCCTGCATCTTTCCAAGCAGCACACGCATGGAATCATTGTCAGAATTGATTGGGCTTGTCAAAATGCCGGACATACTTTCCCCTTTGGCTTGTGAAAGGGTTTCATCAAGTTCGGAAATCATTGAAGCGAGCGCTTTGTCGTGTTCAAGCTCTGGGTGCAACATGTAAATCTTTTTAAGCACATCTTCAAATTTTCTGTAAACCAGTGTCATCTGCTCGATTTTTAAAGCATAGATGCTTTTTGAGCCTTCCTCTTGCACCTTTCTGGCATCTTCAAAAACCTGAATCGCTTTTAAGATGTTTTTTTCTTTGCTTTCCACCTCTTCACGCTGCTTTTGTGCATCGAGGCATTTTTTTTCCGATTCTAAAATGCTGAGTTTTTGTTCCATAATCTCAGCTTTGAGTTTGTTGATGTATTCATCAACTTCTTCACGGTCATAGCCATTGAACTCGCTCTTAAACAAAGTGCACTATCCCCTTTTGTTTGGATTTTTTAAATATCTAACAAAAAGTATACCACAAATCAAACTGAAAATAAAGAGAAAAGATAAGTATATCGCAAGAAAAATTGCTAAATTTAACATCTTATTACAATACAGGAAGCTTAAAACTGCACTCATGCACATCAAAACACCTGAAAAAAATTGAAACTTTTGGTGCGTGAAAAAGAAAGTCAAAATTGACGCAAGGCCTGCGCCGCTTAAAATATAAAAATATTTAAAAGCTAAATCAAAATAAAAGGCACAAAAGCCACTGGCACCAACAAGGAGCAACAAAAAGCCCAGGTAGCACGCTGAATCCAAACGAAAAAGCAAACTTTTTATCAAACTGTGAAGGCCAATAAAAAAACAAAAAGCAAAAAACCACAGGTTGTAATTTTTTAAATATAAAACAGTGAAAAGCACAAAAAAAGAAATCAGCGCAAGATTAATCCAGCCGCTGATTTTCAAAATTGTGCTTTTTTTAATGCCAAAAACACGGCCCTTCATGCCAGCATTTTTGACAAAACTGAAAAAGACTATTCTTTTTTGTCGTTTCTCTTCTTGTTTTTTTTGCTTTTTGACTGCTCAGTTTGAGAAAACTCGCTTTTGGTTTCTATTCCCTCTGTTTGAGAAGTCTCATTTTGAGTTTCAACCACCTCGGTTTGCACTTGAAGCGGCTTTTTGAATTCGAAAACTTTTAAAGGTTTTTTCAACCCATATTTATAAACATATATAACCGTTATGATCGCCAGCCCTGCAATGATGAGAAGTATACTCAAAAGTTGCGACACTTTGATGGCACCAAGATACAAGCTGTCCCCTCGAAGCGCTTCAATCCACGCGCGACCCACTCCATAAAGAATGAAATAGAGTGACATCACCACACCATTTTCCTGTATTTTTTTTCCTAGATACAAGACAAGCATAAGTGCGGCGAAAACCAAAAAGTCCCAGAAACTTTCATAGAAGAATGTTGAATAGTGCCACACGCCGTTGATCTGTGTTGAAAGCGGAAACCACATGTGCGCTTGGTTTGTGACCTCTATTCCATAGCAACAGCCTGAGAAAAAGCAGCCGATCCTTCCAATAGCCTGCCCCAAAATCAAAGAAACCGCTGCGATGTCTGCCACAGCAAAAAAGTTTTTTTTGTGAATCAAACAGTAAAGCATTATTGCAACAGCGCCGCCGATCACACCACCATAAATTGCCAAACCACCATTCCAGATTTCAAAAACCTGCCAAAAGGAAGAGAATTCGTCAAGCGAGAAAATGACATAATAAATCCTTGCGCCGATCACCGCAAGAGGAAGCACATAACAAGCCAATATCAATATGTCGTTGGAAGTAAGGCCACGCTTTTTGGCATTCAAACAAGCAACCACCACGCCGACAGCCATGGCGATTGCCATAATCAAACCGTAAAATTGAATGTGAAGTGACCCTATGTTAAATCCGCTTGGAACATTTCCCATGCTTTTATTATACGCAAGGCTTTGATTTTAGTCAACCAAACATATCAGTCTATTTTGGCTGATATGCGAATAAGATCGTTTTTTATCGTTTGATTTTCAACATCAGAATCCTTGACAGAAGCAACAAGCGTTGTGGTTGTGCCCTCCTCTCTCGCTTCGGCCAAAGATATGATTTTTTTCAAAACAACACCGGCTTCTTGTGAATTGCTTTCGCCCTCTTCGCTTTGGAATTTTCTGTCCAAAGTGGCCAGCAATAAACCGACATCATATATTATGAAATTTACGTTAAACCCTTGTGAAGAAAGTCTGCTGACAAGATTTATCGCATCGATTATGCGATTATAGCTTTCTTGCTCACTTGCCATATACTCACTTACAAAACACAAAAGATTTTTTCGCGACATTGCAAAGAAGTTGTCTTCAAAACAGAGATTTAAGCCCAAAAACACATTGACTGCATCGTCACGCTCCAAATTTTCAATCAGCATTTTGAAAGCGTTGTCCAAAAACAAAGGCTCTTTGCAAATGAGAGTGTTTCTGCCGCCTTTTAAAACCTTCATGTTTTCAATATGCAAAAATGTTGAAGGAAGAATTTGTTTCGACTCCAATTCTGGCTTTGGTGCGTAAAGCTCTGCTTTGACCGTGTTTATAGAAAACAGCGACAACACAAAAAATTGCATGCTTTCATTGATCTTGTAGGCCTCGCCTTCCACATAGTCACCAGTTTGAAGCGAATACTGACTCGTCATCTCCTCTGGCAGAAAAACATGATAGCCATTTCTAAGATCGATGAAATAAGTTGAAAGCTTGCCCACCCTTAAAACACCAGAAACTTTGACAAGCTCTGAACTCTTTGAAGTGAACACAGGAATTTCTTGATTGAATGCAGCAAGATTTTCAAACCCAAGTTGCGACTGCTCTGGTTTGTTTGCAATCATTGAAACGATGCTGTCAAGATGAGCAAGTTTTTTGTAAGGCCTGCCCTTTCTGCTGACTTGTGGATCTGCCGGCTTGCCAGTGAGTATTGTGAGAAGAATGTCTTCAATGAGGACTTCACGAATTTTGGTTGTCGGAGATTTTATCCCCAAAGCTCGCGCTAAACCACGCAGCTCATATATTCCAAGCGACCTGACAATATCCTTTTTCTTTTGTGCGTCCGAATTGTTGAAAACTTCGAAATCTAATTTTTCGCGCATAGGCACCTCTTTCGTAGAATTTTTCGATTTGTTCGACATTTGCCGATAATTTTTCATGTAAAAAATATAGCATACTATTTTACAAAAGTCAAAGAAAATTTACAACATAAGTGTGGCGAATTTTGTTGAAATCTGACTTTTGTGCTCACTTTTTATATTTTTCTAGCTTTTTTATTGTCAAATTATGTTGAAAATGTAACATTTTGTTGAATTTATCAATAAAACAGGCTGACGATGATTCCGCTTACAATGCCAAGTACGTATAACAAGCCAACAATAGCCAAATTTTGTAAAAAACCTTTTTTACCGCGATTTTTTGCAAAAAGCACAATCAAGCCGACGCCTGCGCCCACGCTTAAACCTGCAAAAAGAGCTGAAAAGGCTATGCCTCCATTTATATAAAGCTCCACCAAAAACACAGATGCTGCACAATTTGGAATCAAACCTATCACCCCTGCTAAGAGGATTTGAATGTAAACATTTCCACCAAACCAAGAAGTGAGTGCTTCCATTCCAACAGATTCTATTATAATGTTGATGATCAGCGTTGCAACAAAGATGTAGATCATGATGTTTAAGGTGTGATAAAGGGCATCTAAAAAGATGTTTTCCTTGTGGCAATGGTCTTTTGTGTCGCTATGTCCATGACAGGTGCAATGATCGTGTTGATGTTCAAGTTCCTCCGCCAGAATAGGTTCGCTTTTAGCGGCTTTTCTTTTGGAAAACAAGCTGATTACAAGATCTATGGCATAACCAAACACCAAAGCAAAAACGATTTTTAATCCAATTAAAATCAACATGTCCACAATGAAAGCAGGTTCGGAAATCATAATCGGAATCGCCTCATCGCTTGTGGCAAGGAACACCGCCATAAGGGTGCCTAAGGTTATCATACGGCGAGAATACAAATCCGACATAACGGAAGAAAAGCCGCATTGAGGAATGCAGCCCAAAACCGCGCCAGCCGCAGGGCCAGCCTTTTTTGACTTGTTCAAAAATTTTGTAAAACTTTTGCTTTGAGAGTGTGAAAAATACGCGACCAAAAGATAAGCCAGATATAAAATAGGCAGCGCTTTTAAGGTATCAAGTGCGGCCTCCGAAAGCGCAGACGCAAAAATATCCATTCAGTTGGCCTCTAAATTATTCCGCGTCCTGAGCTTCGGCATCAACTGTTACAAGTTGTTTTTTCTCTGCCTTTTTCTTGCTCTTTTTTTCAACTTTTATTGAATCAGGAAGGTCAAGCTCCATTTGAGCTGGCTGAGCCTCAGGCTCTGCGACATTTTTCAAAAGCTCTTCTTTGTTTCGTTTAAACTCTTCCCTTCTCTTTTCGCTTTGGTCTGGGCTATAAAGAATCAGGGCGTTTGGAGTCATATATTTAATGTTGCCTTCCATGTTGGCGCTTATCATGCTGGACCCGATCATTTCGGCAATTTCACCTTTGTTCAAAGTGGAGATTTCTGCATTGTCGGCGATCAACGCAATTTGGCCGTTGTTTATGGTGCCAACTTTTGCGTCATTAAGCGTGTAAGTGATTTTTCCGTTCATCATGCTGGTGAGCTCGGCATTGTCTTCAACACCTGTGATTTCACCATCGATCAATGTGGCTATGCGTGCCTTTCCACGCACAAACATGATTTTTCCCTTGGTCATTGTTGCAAGCTCGGCCTTGTCATCAAGGAAACGAATGTAGCCATCGTTCATGGTGCCAATTTTTGCTTTGCCAGAGACATAGTCAATCACGCAATCATTGATTGTGGTGATTTTTGCCTTGCCGGATACTCTGCCAACAAAGCCGCTTTTCAATAATCCAATTCTCGATTTGCCATACATGGACTCGATGCTGCTTGCATCAAACATTTGAATGAAAGCCTTGCCACTCACATCTTTAAAGTGGGTCCCTATCGCTTCCAAAATCACTGCATTGCCGGAAACCGACACATTTTTGCAGTTTGATAATATATGCACACCCATTGAAAGGTTGATGTTTTCTTCCTCGTCGTGAATTGTTGGATCGACAACTTTGTCATTTTTGAACAATTTGAAGCTCATGTTTTTTTCTCCTTATGGGCTTATTGTAGCACAAAGCCTTCGAAAAATAAAAACGATTTTGAGCGATTTTATTTGACTTAATCGCTTTTTATTCATATAATTTCTTCATGTCTAAGTTATTCAAGTTTATGTCTGCCACCGATTGGCTTTTATTTTTGCTCAATTTTTGCTTCCTCGGCGCTTATATTTACTGCAATTTGTCGCTTCCTGAATATCTTGGTGCGATTGTTGGAAATCTGCAAGCAGGCGCAGCGGCAGGCAATTTAAGTGCTTATTGGACAGATATTCTTATTAATGGTGGATTCATGCTGCTCATGGTGGTTGGCATGTATATTTCACGCGCGTTTGCAAACTATCTTTCATCGCATGTTGTGACAGGCGTGCTTGCAAAAACACGCCGTGAACTTTTTAAAAGCGTGAACAACTTCTCTATGAGCGAAATCAACAAGTTTTCCATCGCCTCTCTCATCACTCGCTCGACAAACGACATCACTCAACTTCAAGAAGTTTTGATCATGATTTTAAACATCGGCCTCACCGCCCCTGTGACGGCGATTGTGGCGGTTTTCAAAATCATAAACCTCTCTTCCGGACTTTCAGTTGTGACCGCAATTTCTGTGGTGGTTCTGTTGCTGATGGTGATTTTGGTGTTTGCATTTGTCGTTCCAAAATTCAACAAAATGCAAACCTTGACAGACCGGATCAACCTTGTCACTCGTGAAAACTTGACAGGACTCAAAGTTGTGAGAGCAAATGCGGCCGAAGAGCTTCAAGAGCAAAAGTTTGAAAAAGAAAATAAATCCATGACCAAAACTTTGATTTTCGTCAACAAAATCATGAGCATTATTCAACCTGGCATCAGCCTGATCATGTCTGGCACAAGCTTGGCTCTTGTTTGGCTTGGCGCATATCTCATGGCAGATGGCATAATCGACTATCAAGTTTTAAGCATGTTCACTCAATACGCCTTGCAAATTATCACAGCCTTCATGATGGCATCTATGCTGTTTGTCATGATCCCTCGTGCGATCGTTTCTGGCAAACGTATCAAAGAAGTGCTTGACACAAAAACCTCCATTTTAGATGGCGAAGGAGTGACGACAACTCAAACTGGAAGCGTGGAATTTAAAGATGTTTCTTTTAAATATCCAGGCGCTGATGACTACGTGCTTAAAAACATATCCTTCAAAGCTGAAAGGGG
Source organism: uncultured Clostridia bacterium (assembly GCA_944372355.1). Lineage (GTDB taxonomy): Bacteria > Bacillota > Clostridia > Christensenellales > UBA1242 > Caccovivens. The sequence goes on from CALVYS010000009.1 coordinate 6,893, forward strand.
CCAAACAATCGCGTTTATTGGCTCAACAGGATCAGGAAAATCCACCCTTATAAACTTGATCCCACGTTTTTATGATTGCACCCAAGGAGAGGTGTTTGTCGATGGTGAAAATGTGCGAGACTTCAAACTGCACGACCTGCACAACAGAATTGGATATGTCCCTCAGCAAGGCGTTCTGTTTTCAGGAAGCATCAGAGAAAATATCAAATACGGCAATGAAAATGCCACTGATGAAGAAGTTGAAAAAGCGTTAAAAATCGCTCAGGCCTCATTTGTTTTCAAAAAAGATGAGGGCTTGGACGCACATATTTCACAAGGCGGGAAAAATGTTTCCGGCGGACAGAAGCAAAGGCTTTCCATCGCTCGCGCACTTGTGAGAAATCCGGAAATTTTGATTTTTGACGACTCCTTCTCTGCCCTGGATTATAAAACAGACAAAACTTTGAGAAAAGCACTTAAAAAAAACACCAAAAATGTGACCAAACTCATCGTTGCTCAAAGAATTGGAACCATAAGAAACGCCGACATGATCATCGTTTTGAATGAAGGCGAAATGGTTGGAAAAGGCACTCATGACGAATTGCTTTCAAGTTGCCCTGTTTACAAGGAAATCGCGCTGTCGCAGCTTAAACAGGAGGAACTGTAATGCCACCTTTTTCAATGTCTGCCGACAAATCAAAAGATTTCAAAAAATCTATAAAATATCTGTTTAAAGCTTTCAAGCCTTATCGCTGGGCAGTTGCCGTCGCCCTGACTATTTCCATGCTTGGAACCGTGCTTTCAATCGTTGGCCCGTTGCTTTTAAACCGAATGATGGAGCTTTTGCTTGCAAAAAACGGAATCGACTTTCCACTTTTGACAAAACTCGGCATTGCGCTGGTTGCGATGTATGTTGTGTCTTTCACATTCACCTATCTTGAAGGTTTTATCATGGCAAAAGTTTCGGCAAAAATTGCTGAAAACTTCCGCAGGCAAATCACACAGAAAATAAACCATCTGCCACTATCCTACTTTGACAAACATATGTATGGAGACGTGCTCTCTCGCATGACGAACGATGTCAGCTTGATTTCGCAAACGCTTAATGACACTCTTTCAAATTTGATCAACTCTTTTGCCATGATCATTGGCATACCAATCATGATGTTTACGATAAGCTGGGAGCTTACACTGTTTTCACTTATTGAAATACCATTGGCACTGATCGTCATCTTCCTGATTGTCAAATTCTCTCAAAAATATTTCGTGCGTCAACAAAAGTTTCTTGGAGATATGAACAGCCACATCGAAGAGATCTACTCTGCACACAATGTTGTCAAAGCGTTTAATGGTGAGGCCAAGGCAATTTCAGAATTTGATGTCGTCAACAAAGATTTGCGCACCTCAGCAAAAAGGTCACGCTATCTTTCCTCGCTTATGATGCCTTCTATCGACGTGGTGGGCAATTTGATTTACGCAGGCGTGTGCGTGTTTGGCGCATATCTTGCAATATCCACAAACAATCTGCTTTTCATCACTTCTATTTTGACTTTCATCACCTATATCAAACTTTTCCATCAACCTATGGCTCAACTCGGCAGCGTGTTCAGCTCACTGCAATCCTCCGCCGCGGCAAGTGAAAGAGTTATGGAATTTTTAGATGAGCCAGATGAACCTGCTGACACACAAGACAAACGCATCAAAAAGGTCAAAGGCAAGATGGAATTCGACCATGTCTCATTTGGATACTCGCCTGACAAAATCATCATTCATGACTTTTCCTTCACGGCAGAACCTGGCCAGAACATTGCCATCGTCGGCCCTACCGGTGCAGGAAAAACCACACTTGTCAACCTGCTTATGCGCTTTTATGAAATCGGCAGCGGAGACATCAGAATCGACGGTGTGAGCATCAAAGACATGAAACGCAGCTATGTGCGCTCACTGTTTGGAATGGTGCTGCAAGACACCTGGCTTTTTGAAGGAACGATTCGCGAAAACTTGAAGTTTGGCAATCCTACGGCCACTGATGAGCAGATGATTGAAGATTGCAAAATGGCAAATGTGCATCACTTTATCACCACCCTTCCTGGCAACTATGACATGATTTTAAAAGAGGATTCCATGGTCAGCCAAGGCCAACGACAGCTTTTGACGATTGCAAGAGCGATGATTCAAGACAGCCCAATGCTGATTCTCGATGAAGCCACAAGCTCTGTTGACACCAGAACCGAGGTTTTGATTCAAACAGCTATGGAACGATTGACGCAGGGCCGAACAAGCTTTGTCATCGCTCACAGACTTTCAACCATACGCAACGCAGACCAAATCATTGTGATGAACAACGGAGACATTGTGGAAGTTGGCAATCATGATGAGCTTATGGCAAAACAAGGCTTCTACTTCCAACTTTATTCCAGCCAGTTTGACGATCAAGAAAACAAGGCAGGTAAAAGAAAATGAATGAAATTGAAATAAAACACATCTACAAAAACTATCCAGTTGGAAACAAAGAGCATTTCACTGCCCTTTCAGACATCAACCTTTCCTTCAAAAAGGGAGAACTTGTTTCCATCATCGGAGAAAGTGGCAGCGGCAAGTCCACCTTGATGAATTTGATCGGCGGACTTGACTCTCAGTTTGAGGGTGACATCATTGTTGACGGCATGAACCTTCGTGGCCAACCGGACAAGGTTTTGGATAAATATCGAAAAAACAAGGTGGGTTTTGTTTTTCAATCTTTCAATTTGATCCCGCACCTTTCGATCTTGGACAATGTCACCATCGCACTGACGCTTTCAAACGTGCCGGAAAAAGTCAAGGTTGAAAAGGCCACTGCCCTGCTTGCTCGCCTTGGGCTGGAAAAGATGTTGAAACGCAAACCCAATCAGCTATCCGGCGGTCAAAAACAAAGGGTTGCCATTGCCAGAGCACTTATAAACGATCCTGACATAATCCTGGCGGACGAGCCAACAGGGGCTTTGGACAGCGGAACGACAGCGCAAATTTTGGAAATTTTAAAAGAGATCGCAGACGATGGCAAACTTGTGATCATGGTGACACACTCTGAAAAGGTTGCGGCAATATCCTCTCGCGTGGTGGAAATATCAGACGGCAAAATTGTCAAAGACGAAAAAAACGCAGCCTATAAAAAAGGCAAAAAACATAAAGCAGAAAAAACTTTTCCAAAGGGCGAAAAACAGAATTTTTCGTTTAAATCAGCGTTGAAACTTGCTTTTCACAATATGTGGGCAAGCAAAGTGAAAAACATTTTGATGGCCTTTGGCGTGGCGATCAGCATCTCTGCCATGATTTTGATGCTTTCGTTTGGTTCAGGCCTCACCGACTATGTCACAAACGTTGCATCAGATTACACCAATCCACTTGTTGTGCCGATTTCAAAACAATCTGACAACATGATGTCTCCGACAAGTTCGACATGGACCGATGAGGAGATCGACACGCTTATTATCGAGCTTAACGACTTTTTGCAGCAACAAAACAACGACTTCCGTGTAAGTGAAGATAATTTGCAACGCGGCTTTACATTGATCAACCTTGCAGGCAATATGGCAAAAGTCAGCGTGGAAGAGGACGGCGAGCTGGTTGACACTCCAATCTTCTGCCTCTACACCACACCTCCAACCTACAATGAAACCAATCTTATTGAAGGCTCTTTCAGTGGTTACGGGCAAGCGATGTTCAACTCCTACATCTACCAAATCCTTGGCGAGGACGCGGTTGGAAAAGACATCAAAGTGACTGTGACTTTGGGCAGCGAACCTATTGAGCAAACCGTTCAGATTTCAGGGATCGTCGACACTTCGGTTTTTGAGAGCATACTGTGCATGTATATCGATTATGACTATCTTGAATCGCTGGTTGTGGCACAAGGTGAAACGCTTTCCCCTACCGACCTTTATGTGATCACCGACACGGAAGCACAGGCAGAGCTTTTAAACCAATTCATCTCAAACAGTGACAAATATTCCGGATCTATTGAAGAGCGGCTTGCAAACATGTTCAGCGAAATGTCAAGCACCATCTCCATCGCCCTTGCAGTGATCGCAGGAATTTCGCTGATAGTCAGCGCTATCATGATTTTGACCGTGCTTTATATGTCGGTTACAGAACGCACAAAGGAGATTGGCGTGCTCAAATCCATTGGTGCAAGAAGAAAGGATATTCGAAGCATTTTCACCTCAGAAAGCTTTTTGATCGGCCTTTTGAGCGGCATTGTTGGAATAATTTTCTCACTTGTCGCCTATGCAATCTTTGTTGTAATTTTCACTGCGCTGCTTGGCTTTGCACCACTTTCACTGAGATGGTATTATTTCGTTATGGCAATCGGCATCAGTGTGATCATAAGCATGCTGAGTGGGCTTTACCCATCTGCCAAGGCCGCAAAACTTGATCCTGTGGAATCTTTGCGAAGAGAGTGATTTGCTGGACAACGCGAAAGATTTTTGATATAATAATCTCACTTAAAACAAAAGGAAATTTTATGAAAGCTGTAATTTTGTGTGCAGGCTATGCCACTAGACTTGGAAAATTGACGGAAAACACACCAAAACCTTTGCTTCAAGTCAAAGGCAAAACGCTGCTTGATTTGCTTGTTGACAATTTGGACGAAATTTCAGATGTCGATGAAATCGTGGTGGTTTCAAACCACAAGTTTTTTCAGCATTTTAAAACTTGGGCAAAAAGCAGAGTTTCAAACGCCCCTATCACAATTTTAGATGATGGCTCCACTTGCAATGATGACAGATTGGGAGCAATCGGCGACATCAAGTTTGCCCTGGATAAAAAGAAATACGAGGGTGAAATCATGGTGCTTGCTGGCGACAACTGGTTTGATTTTAAACTTTCTGATTTTTACAAACAATATCTGCGCTTGGGAAGAAAAAATATGGTGCTTGGTGCACGAACAAATGATTTGAAAATTTTGCGCTCACACGGCGTTGCAAAATTGGACGAAAAAGGCAAAGTGATCTTTATGGAAGAAAAACCGCAAGTCCCACAAGGAAACTTTGCAGTTGGCCCATTTTACATTTACAACAAAGACGCCGTGGCCAAACTTGGCGACTACCTTGCAAGCGGCAACAGTCATGATGCCCCAGGCAACTTTCCCTCATGGCTGTCACAAATCACCGATGTCTATGCCTGGGACGTGTCTCCAAAGCATCGCATCGACATTGGAACCGAAGAGGTTTACTACAACATCGATTCGATCATCGATTCCCTGAGTGCGACAAATGTTCATTAAAAAAAACCGCTAATCTAGCGGTTTTTGTTTTTTTCGTTTTTTTGCAGGCTTTTTGTCAGGTTCATCTTGTGGCAAAGCTGCATTTTCTTGTGCCAGCTGAGTTTGTGCTTGCTCGGTTTGCGCAATAGTTTCAGCGTCTTGCCTTTTTTCAAACAATCTGTGCCTAACAGAAAACTCCCTTTCCATGCTTGTTATGCCAAGGTCGGTTTTCGTGAGCTTGGATATGACAAAGTGCAAAACAAACAGCAGCGCTCCTCCCATGTTGCAAGCAATATCTTGAATCGTGTCTGTGAGAAGTGGAGCATTTTCGCCTTCCACCCATGCGCCCTGGATATCCAATTTGAAAATCAAATCGACGGTTCGCTCACAAAGCTCCCAAGCCGCCTCGACAAAAAGCGACATAAACAAACAGAAGACGATGACCGTGGCCGGCTTCATTTTTTTGTTTTCTCCACTGCGGCATAGGAAGAAAAGCCCAAGTGCTGCAACGAGATAGCCCATCACAAAATGCACCACAATGTCAAGCCAAGCAAAATCCTTGTAGCCTGAAAGCGCACTTCCCCACAAACCCGCAATGGCGAGATAAATGTTGAAAATCAAAAACACTGAGTTTGGCAATTTGGAGCGGGCAATAAGCTCGTAGGCAAACGGAATAAGCCCATACAGCAGCATTCCAAGGCTTGGGACAAACCTTTCGTTTGGATCCCCTGCCACTTTGTAATAAATGGCAAGCGCCACCCCTGCGAGCATCATTCCAACCGTGAGAGCAATGTTGACCGCTCTAAAAATTTTTTCGCCTTTGGTGGATTTTGTGTAGATTTTTTCTGCTTTCATATAAATTAGACCTCTGATAAATCAAGCTCTATTTTCTCAACGTCAAATCCTGTTTCGCAAGTTTTCATTTCAAGTTTTTGGATAAACAATGTGGCTTTAAAATCTTTGATCGCCTTTTCGATTGCAGCTTTCAGATTTTTGTTGACACAGAGTTTTAAAATCTTTATTGGTGTTTTGAGTGAAACGTTGTTGTTGGTTTTTTCACCACGAGCCATGCTGATTATTTCCATGATTTCGTCACCAACTTGGGTTTGTTGTTTGAAATCATATTCAAGCGGCTTTATTTGTGTCAAATGGATTGACTTGCAGTCGTGATACAACTCTTGATAGATTTCCTCGGTGATAAATGGGAAATAGATGCTGAAATCTTGCAAAAGTTTGTAAAGCAACATGTGCACGGTTTTTTGACCGGAATATCTTGCCTCTTCTCCAAATTCCTCAGGCCTGTAAAGACGATGTTTGACAATTTCAATATAATCATCGCAGAAATTCCAGAAAAACTTTTCAAGATGATTGAGTGCCAAACCAACCTCATATTCATCAAGATATTTTATAAAGCCGGCTTCCATCTCTTGAAATTTTCCCAGGATCCATTTGTCTATGAATTCAAAATTGTCAAAAGGTTTGTCTTCAAAGTCTTGCAAATGCATTTCGATGAATTTGGAAACATTCCAGATTTTGTTTACAAGTTTTCTTCCACGAAGCAGGGTTTCTTCGCTGAAAACAATGTCGGTTCCAAGCCTTCCAGAACCGGCCCAATATCTCAAAACATCGGCTGAATACTGGTTGATAAGGTCCATAGGCTCAGCCTTGCTGTTGCCCTTGCTTTTGCTTATTTTCTCACCCTTTCCAGCCATTACGAAACCAGAGATCATGACATTATCCCACGGCCTTTGGTTGAAGTGATAGAAGGATTTTACGATTGTGTAAAAATCCCATGTGCGAATGATTTCTGACGCGTTGGTGCGCAGTGACATAGGTTTTAACAGGTTTTCATAGTTTTGAGTTTCGCCATAGCGCATGTTGATGAGAGGTGTCACAGATGACGTTGCCCAAGTGTCCATAACGTCTGTTTCTGGCTCAAATTCAGAGTGCCCACAAACTGGGCATGCTGAAATTTTTGGCGAAGTCACAAGTGGATTGACAGGCAAATCCTTTTCATCTGCTATCACAGGGTGCCCGCATTTTTTGCAATACCAAACTGGAAATGGAACACCAAAATAGCGCTGTCTAGATATGCACCAATCCCACGCCACATTGCTGACCCATTCGTTGTATCTGGCCTGCATATGACTTGGGTGCCACTTTATTTGATCGCCGATTTTTAAAAACTCATCTTTGTGATTTATGATGTCGATAAACCACTGTTTCATCACCGCATATTCCACCTCTTTGCCACAACGTTCGTGCGTTTGAACTTCGTGTTCAAGCTCTTCCACTTTGACAACGCAGCCAGCATCAGTGAGGTCTTGCATGATTTTTGCCCTGGCCTCTTTGATTTTTAAGCCGCCATAGTTTGGCACTTTTTCAGAGATGTGTCCATCGGCCGTGAAAATATATTTCAAAGGCAGATTGTGCTTTTTCCACCATTCAATGTCAGTTTGATCACCAAATGTGCAGCACATAACCACGCCGGTTCCCTTGTCTATGGCCACTTTTTCATCAGCCAAAATTGGAACGTTTTCTTCGATCACTGGAATGTGTGCAGTTTTGCCGATCAAATGATTATGCTTTTCATCTTCTGGGTTGACAAAGACGCAAACGATGGCCGGCAAAAGTTCTGGCCTGGTGGTTGCGATTGTGAATTTTTCACCTGTTTCTAAAACCGAAAAATTGATGTAGTTGAAAGTGGTTTTGATGGTTTTTGTTTCAAGTTCTGCTTGTGCAATGGAGGTGCGACATTCGTTGCACCAAAGCGCAGGGCTTTCTTTGTGATAGCAATGCCCCTTTTTGACAAGATCCAAAAATGAAAGCTGACTTATCTTGATTGTTGAAGGGCTGACAGTTTTGTATGCAAGCGACCAATCTGTGCTCACGCCAAGCTTGCTGAAAAGAGTTTTAAAATCTTTTTCATATTTGTCCGTGGTTTGATAGCAGAGTTTGGAAAACTCCTCTCTGCCAATTTCATGTGCGCGTTTGCCCTGCTCTTTTTCCACCAATCTTTCACTTGGCAGGCCGTTGTCATCAAAGCCAAATGGATAGAAGATGTTGTAACCTCGCAAACGTTTGTATCTGACAAGCATCTCCGTTTGAGAATAGGAAAAAATGTGGCCGATGTGGATTTTGCCACTGACTGTTGGAGGCGGAGTGTCGATGGAATAAATCTGCCTTCCATCTGGTTTAAATTTGTAAATTTCGTTTTCTTGCCAATAGTTTAACCATTTGTTTTCTTTTTCTGATGCATTATACTTTTTGTCTAGCATTTTTTCTCCTCTTCTTGCATAAAACACATTTTCTTTTGACATTTCATTTTACAAAATTGCATAAAAAAAAACAAGCGATTGACGCTTGTTTATTCAATAACCATAACAATTAATGAGACCAAAATCACTGTCAAAGCAAAAGCTTTTAAAATTAACAGAACTCGATCATTCGGCTCCACTTTGTTTGACTTTCTAACAAGCTTTGTGATCTTTTTTGCAAAGATTGCAAAAATCAAGCCGATGACCAGCAAAATAAGTCCAGTGAGCACGTTTGGCTGAGTAAGCCTTGCCAAAATGTCGTTGTCAAGTAAAAGTGACATATCACCCTCCAAGTTGTTTGATAATTTATTCTATCACAACCTGCCGTGCTTGTCAATACTTAATTTGAAGCAAAAACAAGGCTTCAAGCCTTGTTTTGTTTTAAAGCGGCAAGTCTTTTTTGTCAAAGCAGAAGGTGCCAATCACGAATGTCACGATGCCGACAATGGCCAGCGCGCCAAAGCCAATCAGATAATTCAGGCCGCCGGACAGAATTGACGTGGTGTCAAACAGTGTGATCAGCGAGAGATAGTTGAAGAAGTTCATTTGATCGATTCTCATTGCTGATGGAACCACGCTGGAACCAAACAAGCCAAGGATTGTGCAAACCAACATGAAGATGGAAATGCCTCCGCCAATCGAAAGCGAATACTTGGTGCGATTGAAAATTGCAGAGCACATAAAGCAGAAACCAGCAAATGCAAACATCGTCAAGAATGCGCCCAAGTTGAACAGCAAAATTTCACCAAAGTTGATTGCAAATGCGTTGCCTCCGACAATCCAAATGGAAACCACGCTGACAGCAGTCACGCATGCAAACATTGCAAACAGAGACACAAGCAGATACAGCATTTGAGTGGTTGAAACCGTGCGACGTTTGGTTGGAGTTGAAAGCACATATGCCATCGATCCTGAATCCACCTGCCCTGCAAGCAATCCGTTTGCCACCATGATCACATACACCATAGGAAGCAATATGCCTGCTATTCTGTAAAAGATCGAACCAATGATAAGTCCATAGATGTCCATATTTCCAAGTTCTGACAAAGCTTCGGCAACCTTTTCGTCAATTTGATCGGTTATGCTTGCTGTGGCCTCGATGCGAGCATCTTCCGCTGTTGCGCCTTCACTGAGCCACAATTCATATGTGCTGATCGCCGTGTTGCTGATAACCTTTGCTGCAACTGCATACTGCTCCGCTTCTGAGCGCTGCTCGTCAGTGGCATCTTCTGGCAGGTTGAACGACTGCAAAACTTGCGATTTGATCATTTCGTTTACTTCGGTTTGTGCATATGGTTTGAAAAGCTCTTGGCTGTAAACAAAACTGGATTGAGAGGACAGAGTTTGATATTGCACAACCGCTTTGCCTGCGAGCTCTTCTGCCGAGGCAGCCGCAGATGCTGCCGATTCAGGCGTTTGATCTTCTTTGGCGAGATAGGTCTCGTAGGCCATCTCGTAAACATAATCGTAATAGACTTCATTTACTGCTGCAATCAAAGTCGCGTTGTCAGAGGAAGCGAAGTCGGTTGGATTTTGCTCGTAAGTGCGAATTAAAATAAGCATAAATTGAGCAAGCTGTTCGTCAGACAGATTTTCAAGCATTGCAAGCATATCTTCAAAACCTGGGATTTGACCAACTTGACCCGCCAACTCTCTTAAATTTTGAACGATTTCGGCAGCAGTTTGGTTTTGAATTTGCGCCAAAGCCTCGCCTTCTGGCTGAGCACCATTTTCGGTTTCATAGGCGGTTTTGTTTGCATCATAGGTGCTTGTAACCTGACCTCTTAAATAATAATTCCATGCCAAAGCATTGGAGGTGATGCTGACAATGCCATTTTCAAAATCGGTTGTGGTCAGATAAGCATCATAACTGTCAATGGCATTTTCTTTTAGCACCGATTCTTGGTCAGCCTGAGTGAAGACATTTTTTAGAGAATCGCGAATGTCGTTGATTGACAAACTTCCAAGCACGATGATGACTATGGCAAGCATGACACAAGTGGCGAGTGTGACAGACAGCCACTTCACCCAGTTGGCTTTCATGGATTGTTTAAAAAGCGCTTTACTGAAAAACATTTTCCTCTCCTTTTAACTGGTTTGCCAGAATATCTTTAAAGTGTTTTTCCAAGTTGAACTTGATTTCTGCGATGAATTTGAGTTTGCTTTTTGCAAGCGTCTTGAAAAGTCTGTTGACATCTTTGTCATCTATTTCCACCGTCACTTGCGTATACTGCGGTTGATCGCGCACCACTTTAAACTTTGTGCGTTTAAACCTTTTGTAATCTTCCTTTTCCAAAAATTCGATCTTATACTGCTTCATCGTCGAATTTTTAAGTGCGTTTACATCGGCGATGTCCACTATTCTGCCGTTGTAGATGAGTGCGACTCTGTCACAAGTTTGTTCAAGCTCGTCAAACATTTGGCTGCTCATCAAAATCGTTTTGCCTTTGGCTTTTTGTTCGAAAATAAGCTTGATGAAGGTTTCTCTCATAAGTGGATCCAAGCCGGTTGTTGGTTCGTCCAAGATCAAAATTTCCTTGTCAGACATAAGCGCAGCAACGATTGCGGTTTTTTGTTTCATGCCCTTGCTCATGCGTTTGAGGTTGGCTGATGGATCCAGTTGCAATTTTTTGATCAGATAGTTTGCATAGTCCATGCTTTTCAGCCCCAAAAGCTCAGCTTGGTTTTTCAAGAAGGTTATGCCATTGTTTAAATCTGGAAATGCAATTTCGCCAGGAATGTAAGAGACATGACTTTTGATTTCATATGACTTTTCCCACGCATGTTGGCCAAGCACGCTCACATGCCCCTTTTGAGGTTTTATAAACCCCATAATATTTCGAATTGTGGTGGTTTTTCCACTGCCGTTGGTGCCCACAAAACCAAAGGTTTCACCCTTTTTCACTTCAAAATTGAGATCGAAAATCCCTCGGCCCTGGCCATAGTCTTTGGTGAGGTTTTCGGCTTTGATCACTGTTTCTTGCTTTTCTTCTTCCATTTCACCCCTCCAAAATCCTTGTCTTCTCTATAAAACTGCATGAAGTAATCTTCCAGCGTGAACTTGACTTGTTTGAAAGCTTTTATTTTGTATTCCGACAAAAGTTCGGTGAGTTTGTTGACATCTTTATCCTTTAATGCGACAACGACTTTTAGCTCTTTTTCATTCATAGTTCTGATGCCGGCTTTACTGACATTGCCCTTGACAATTCTCACCTTTGGCAATGCGTGAGCAAAACGATTAAATTCAGAAAGCGAGTCAAAATAGATTTCAAACTGCTTGTTTTCGTTGTGTTTGATCACATTGGTTTCAAAGGTTGAAACGATTCGGCCGTCTTTGATTATAGAAATCCTGTCGCAAGTTTGCTCAACTTCATTGAAAATGTGTGAAGAAAGCAAAATCGTTTTCCCCTTCTTTTTTTCATCTTTGATAAAATCAATAAAGGTTTGTTGCATAACAGGATCCAAGCCGCTCGTTGGCTCATCGAGGATCAAAACATCAGGATCATTCATAAACGCAGCAACTATGGCAAGCTTTCTTTTGTCACCCAGGCTCATGCTTTTGGTTTCAAGTTTTGGATCCAGTTTAAAAAGTTTTAAAAGATAATCTTTCAACGCTGGTTGCTGGCTGCCACGCAGATCCGCCATCATCTTTAAAAACTCGGTGCCAGTCAAGCCCTCTGGCAGAGCGATCTCACCTGGAAGATAGCCAATCTTGCCCATGATTTTGTCATAGTTTGAAAAGCTTTCCAAACCGTAAACTTTGGTGGAACCCTTTTGTGGTTTTGAAAAACCCATTATGTGGCGAATGGTTGTGGATTTGCCAGCTCCGTTTGGCCCTAAAAAACCAAAAACCTCACCTTGCTTAACCGAAAAAGAGACATCAAAAACGCCACGGCCATGGCCATAATCTTTTGTTAAATCCACAACTTCAATGACGTCCACTCTCCATGCCTCCATGTTGAAATATTTATGATATAATTTTAACTCAACGCCATAAAAAACGCAAATAAAATTAACATGTTATTCCTATTAAAAATTAGCGAATTTGGTGCTTGGTTTTCACCAACTTTCTCTGGCAATCATAAAATGACTTTTGTAAAAGGAGGAAGAATGAAAAAATTTAAAGCCAGCATCATCGCAGGTTTATGCCTTATGCTTGCACTTTCAACCAGTTTGATTGTCGGCTGCGGCTCTCGGGACTACAACAAGATCAACCTAAACGAAGTGACCCACTCGATATTTTACGCCCCTTTCTATGCCGCAATCAACTTGGGATATTTTGAAGATGAGGGTTTGGAAATCAATTTGACCAACGGCGGAGGATCTGACGTTTCAATGTCAGCACTCGTTTCAGGATCAGCGGACATCATCTTGGCTGGACCAGAGACAGTTGTTTACACCTCACAGGAAGGCATCTCTGACCAACCTAAGGTTTTTGGCCAGCTTACGCAAACTGACGGCTCATTTATCGTTTCAAAACTTAACAACGCCGACACTTTTGACATTGACGACCTTGTGGGTGAAACCATCATCGGTGGCAGAGCAGGTGGACTTCCAGCAATGACCCTTCAATATGCCATTGAAAGCGCGGGTCTGACGATCGGAACCGGAGCAGATGAGGTCAATCTTCGCACCGACGTTTCGTTTAACGCCATCGCAAGTGAATTTGTCAATTCTGATGCAAACTACTGCACGCTGTTTGAGCCTAACGCTTCAAACTTGATTGCAGAGCACCCAGAATATCAAATTGTTGCATCTGTTGGCAGCCTTGTCAACAACACCAACATTCCTTACACTTGCTTTATCGCAAAGGACTCATATCTCAACGATCACTCCGACATTTGCGAAAAGTTTTTGCGAGCAGTGAGAAAGGCATATGACTATCTAAAAGACTGCTACGAAAACGACAACCTGGATCTTGCCGCACAAGCGCTTTTGCCTTCGTTTGACGGAATGACTTTGCAAGATATGGCGATCGCAGTTGAGGCATACTACTCCATCAACGCCTTTGCTTCCAGCCCAGTCATGACAGAGCAAGCTTTCCAAATGCTTTTGGCCATCACAGAAAATGCAGGAATGCTCAACGGCAACACAGTTTATGAAAATGTTGTAAACACTGAAATCGCATCAAAAATTGCTGCTTAAATGGGCAAAAATAACAAAAAAACTAGGTTTTTTCCTAGTTTTTTTTAATTTTTAAAGAAATTTTAATAAATTATTGCATCACAACCAAACAGATCACATCGGTTTGAGTGTGAGAGATTGAAACCTCAATTTCGGTTAAACCAAGGCTTTCAAAAAGCTGTTTGGCTTTGCCATGCAAGCGAATCTGCGGCCTTCCATCTTCCGTGTGAGCAAGCTCGACATCTTTCATCTCGCCCTGCCCGAGCGCTTTTATCGCGGCTTCTTTCGCCGACCAAATTGAGCCCATGTGAGCAAGCTTTGCTCTGTCTGAAAATTTTTCAAGCCACAACATTTCGGCCTCGGTTGCAACACGAGAGATGAGTTTTTCATTCATGCGAGAAAGCTTTTCCATATCAATCCCAATCTTCATTTTTCACCTCGCTAAGAACGTGCATCACAACATCAGAAGCATATCCCTTGCCCGCCAAATGCGCATACGCCTTGGCTTTTAGTTTTGGATCGAGTGGCCGGCCCTTTAAATACTTTTCCAAAAGTTTGCGACAGCTTTCAACCGTCTCTTCTTCACTGATAAGCTCGGCAAGCTTTTCTTCCGCAATCTCACTTGAAACGCCTTTGCTTAAAAGCTCAAATTTTAATTTTCGCGTGCCCTTTCGTGATTTATATGTGCGAATGTAACTTTCAGCAAATGCCGTGTCGTCAATGTAGCCATATTCTGAAAGTTTTTCTATCGCCTGCGTTATGCTTTGATCCGGATAGCCTTTTTCTTTCAAATAGTCCTGCAACTGTTTTTGGGTTCTCAGCCCTTTTTCTAGATAGGACAAACTTCTCGAAAAGCAAGCAAGGTTGCCGTTTTCCAAACGAATGCGATCCCACTGCCTTTGAGAAACCTCCTGGCCTTCTTTCAACTTTTCTCTAACCAAAATTTCAGCTTCCAGCGCACAGTTGAAGCTTCCATCTAAAAAGATGGAATATCTTTCTCCTTTGCCTATTTTTTTGATTTGAGTGATTATCATTTCTCTCCCATAAACAGTTGTGAGGTTGCCATAGTGTAGGCTCGAACAAGCCCTCCGCCGCCAAGTTTGATTCCGCCAAAATAGCGCACAACCATCACTGCAACATCTGTGAGTTTTTTCTTGTTTAAAACTGAAAGTATTGCATAGCCCGAAGTTCGAGAAGGTTCGCCATCATCTGAAAACTTTTCTCTAAGTGGGTTTGAAAGCACATATGCATAGCAAACATGCGTGGCTTTTTTGTGCTGTTCTCTCAGCCATTTCAAAGCCTCCTCCACCCTCTCTTCTGTGGCATTTTCAAGCAAATAACCATAAAATTTTGATTTTTTTATGATTATTTCACTAGTTTTTGCAAATTTCATACGATTTCCACTTTGATAAAATTTTTCTTTCCTTTTTTCAGCAGACAAGATTTTGTCACGCCAAGGCCGATGTCTGAAACTCTTTCGCCATCACAGCTCACACCACCGCCCTCAATCAATCTTCGAGCTTCGCCCTTTGAAGAGCAAAGGCCACATTTGACAAGCAGGTCGCAAATGTTGATTGGAGTTTCAGAGGCTTTGAGCTCAAACTTTGGCGCGTCGTCTCCGCCGTGAGTGAAAAGATTTTCGCTCATTCTCTCGGCCTCGATCGCATCTTGCTCACCGCGAATAAATTTTGTGATCTCATAAGAGAGACGTTTTTTTGCTTTTACAATGTCTTTTGCAATCATCTCGCGAATCTCTGGCATCGGAATGTCAGTAAAAAGCGCAAACATCATTTCAACGCAATTATCCGGCGTTTGATAGATACCCTGATAGAAGTCATATGCGCTGATTTTTTCTGGATCCAACCAGATCGCACCACGCTCCGTCTTGCCCATTTTAACACCGGCCGGAGTGATCAAAAGTGGGTTGGTTGCGCCGATCAAATTGATGTCAGTGCCATTTGCATAATTTAATTTTCTTTGCAATTCAACACCTGCCACGATGTTGCCCCATTGATCCGCTCCGCCATATTGAAGCGTGCAACCATATTTTCTGTTGAGATAAACAAAATCATATGCCTGCATCAGCATATATCCCATTTCAAAGAAGGTCAGCCCACCTTCGGCCATTCTTTTTGAATACAAATCTTTGGCAAGCATTTGATTGACATTGAAATGAACGCCTATGTCGCGAAGAAAATCGATGTAATCATATCCTTTAAACCAATCCGCGTTGTTGACGATTATTGCAGGATTGTCTCCGTCAAAATCCAAGAATATGGACAAGCTTTTTTTGATGTTTTGAATGTTTGTTTCAATCGTCTTTTTGTCAAGCATTTTTCTCACTTGGCTTTTGCCACTTGGGTCACCAATGCCTGCTGTTGCACCGCCCATAAGCACCAGCACCTTGTGCCCTGCTTTTTGAAAACGCCTTAAAATGCAATATGGAATGCCGTGGCCTATGTGCAAGCTGTCCATCGATGGATCGGTTCCCTCATACAAAACGATAGGCTCGCCGCTTTCAAGCCTTTTTTTTAACAACTCCTCATCTGTGCACTGATAGAGCAAGCCACGCTCTTTCAAGGTTTTGTACAAATTTTTGTCTGTCATGTGTTCCTCCTAAAAAACGCACGCTGTCCCAAAATTTTAGGACGAAGCGTGCGCCTTCGTGGTACCACCTAAATTCGTGTAAAAAACACCTCATTACGCCTTTCGCTGACGTCGCGCAAGACTTGAAACAAGTGTAATTCGACCGCTTCCCTTGATTGGATTTTCACCAGCCACCCAACTCTCTGATTTTGCCAAGAAAGCCTCTACTTTTCCTGCCCCACCATCTTGATTACAGTCAAATATTAATCAAATATTTTGTTTTTGTCAAGCAATTTTTAAACTTTTAAGGCGCTTCTGCCTGGATAAATCGCCTTTTTGCCAAGTTCTTCCTCAATTCTGAGCAGTTGATTGTATTTTGCAACTCTGTCGGTGCGAGAAGGTGCGCCGGTTTTGATCAGCCCACAATTAAGTGCCACAGCAAGATCGGCAATCGTGACATCTTCGGTTTCACCACTTCTGTGCGACGCTATTGCCGTCATGCCATTTTTTTGTGCCAGTTTTATCGCCTCAATGGTTTCTGAAAGCGAGCCGATTTGATTGACCTTGATCAAAATCGAATTGGCGCATTTGAGGCGCAAACCTTTTTTAAGCCTTTCTGTGTTGGTTACAAAAAGATCGTCACCAACAAGCTGGATTTTTGAACCAAGTTGTTTTGTCAGCAATGCCCAGCCCTGCCAATCCTCTTCGCTTAAACCATCTTCTATTGAAAGAATAGGATATTTTTTCACCAAACCCTTGTAGTAAGAAATCAGCTGTTTTGTGGTGAAAAGCTGACCGGTTTTCCAAAAATAATAACTGCCAACCTTTCCCAATTTTTCTGCTTCGTCAAACATTTCAGTCGCCGCCACATCGAGTGCGATGCAAATGTCCTTTCCCGGTTTGTAGCCAGCCTTTTTTATTGCTTCGACGATGAATTTTAAGCCGTCCTCGTCAGATTTTAAGTTTGGAGCAAAACCGCCCTCGTCACCAACCGAAGTTGCATATCCCTCAGCTTTTAAGACACTTTTCAAGGCGTGAAAGACCTCCGCCCCCCACCTGAGCGCCTCAGTAAAGCTTTTGGCACCAACCGGCATGATCATAAATTCCTGAAAATTCACGCTGTTGTCAGCATGTTTGCCGCCATTTAAAATGTTCATCATTGGCACTGGAAGTGTGACGCCCTTGCCAAGATATTTGTAAAGTGGAAGATTTTTTGATTTTGCGGCCGCCTTGGAACAAGCGAGCGAAGCCCCTAAAATTGCATTTGCACCAAGCCTGCCCTTGTTTGGAGTGCCATCAAGAGCGATCAATGTTTGATCTATGTTTTTTTGTTCAAAGACGTTTTTGCCGGCCAAGGATTTGTTGATCTCTGTGTTGACATTTTCAACCGCCTTTAACACTCCCTTGCCACCATATCTTGCCATATCACCATCTCTGAGCTCCACTGCCTCAAAAGCGCCAGTCGAAGCCCCAGAAGGCACAGCAGCACGGCCAATCACCCCAGATGAGAGTTCGACATCAACTTCAACTGTTGGATTTCCGCGCGAGTCAAGAATCTCTCTTGCATGAACCTTTTTTACCAAATCTTCTTTCATATAAACCTCTCAAAGAGAGTATAGCAATTTCAAGATATTTTTCAAAGCAAACTCTGTGATTTGTTGCATTTTTATCACAAATGTGTTAATTTTAAATGAGGAAAAAATATGAAAATTAGAAGAAGTTGGTTTGAGCTTTTAAAAGACGAAACCGAAAAAGAATATTTCAAATCGCTGCAACAATTTTTGGCTGACGAACGAGCACGCTACACGGTTTATCCAGATGATGACAATGTTTTCAGCGCTTTAAATTATGTGCCATATGACAAGGTCAAAGTGGTGATTTTGGGACAGGACCCCTATCACGAACCTGGCCAGGCACATGGGCTTTCCTTTTCAGTGCTCGACCCAACCCCGTTGCCACCTTCGCTTGTGAACATCTACAAAGAAATCGAGGACGATTTGGGGATCAAATGCCTGCCATCTGGCGATCTTTCCAGGTGGGCAAAACAGGGTGTGTTGCTGCTCAACACCACATTGACCGTCAGAAAACATGCCGCCATGAGCCACAAAGGCAAAGGCTGGGAAGAGTTCACAGGAAAAATCATCGAACTTCTGGCAAAGCGAGAAAAACCCATGGTGTTCATGCTTTGGGGCTCGCATGCAGGACAATTTGCAAGCCAGATTCCATCAAGGCATTTGGTTTTAAAAGCGCCTCACCCAAGTCCACTTTCCGCTTATCGAGGATTTTTTGGTTGCAAACATTTTTCAAAATGCAACGAATTTTTGGTTAAAAATGGTGTTGAACCGATTGATTGGCATTAAAAAAGAGCTTTTTGCAAGCTCTTTTTTTTTATTTTATTAATAATTCACTTCGATAAGGCCAAACTTGCCATCTCTTCTGCGATAAAGCACATTCACCTTTCCAGTTTCAGCATTCAAGAACACGAAAAACTCGTGACCAAGCCTGTCGATGTAATCTTTTGCGTCTTCAACTGCGATTGGCTCCAAGTCGAACACTTTCTTTTTGAAAATGTCAGGCAACTTGATTTCTGGCTCCTCTGTTAAAAATTCGAAAGCAGGCAGCTCTTTTACGCGATTTTTGGCAATCTTTTTGTCCTTATGCCTAACAATCTGTCTTTCGATTTTTGGCATAGCAAGATCGATGTTTGCAAACATGTCGTCGCTGGAAACTTCACTGCGATAGAGCACACCTTTGTTTACTATGGTCAGCTCCAATTTCTTTTGTTTGTTTTGTTCGCTGCAAAGCACTTTGGCTTTGGCATCGTCACCAAAATATTTGCTCAATCTTTCGATTTTTTCAGAGATTATCTCTTTCAATTTTTTTGAAATTTTGTAATTTCTTTCTATAAATTCGATTTTCATTCAAAAATCCTCCTCTTGCATTATTTTAGCAAACACGCGCAGTTTTTCAAAACACTTTTACGCTTTTTCAGAAGTGAAAGTCAAATTTTTGCCGTCATAGTCAATGACAATGTCGCCACTGTCAGCAAGCTCGCCCAGCAATATTTTTTCAGCGATTCGATCCTCCACCTCTTGTTGCAAGAAACGTTTTAAAGGCCTTGCACCATACTCGCTGTTCGAGCCCTTGCTTACAATAAAATCAAGTGCCTCTTCCGTCATTTTTAATGACAAATTCTTTTCTTTCAAACGTTTGTTGATGTTTGCAAGCAGAATTTTTGCAATCTTGACAAGTTGAGGTTGAGTGAGCGGTTCAAACACGCAGATCACGTCGATACGGTTGATAAATTCCGGTTTGAATTTTTCTTTCAAAGCATGCAAATATATTTCCTTGTCGGTGACATTTTCGTCATCGTCACCAAAACCAAGTTTTTTGTTGTGTCTGACTTCGTTTGCGCCGATATTGGAAGTCATGATGATCACGGTGTTTTTGAAGCTTACAGTTCTGCCCTGACCATCGGTGAGTCTGCCATCATCAAGGATTTGCAAAAGTGCATTGAAGATGTCTGGGTGGGCTTTTTCGATTTCATCAAAAAGCACAACGGAATACGGCCTTCTTCTGACAGCTTCGGTAAGCTGACCACCTTCGTCATATCCAACGTATCCCGGAGGCGCACCAATGAGTTTTGAAACCGAGTGCGATTCCATATATTCAGACATATCAATTCTGATTATATTGTTTTCATCATCAAAAAGTGCTTCTGCAATCGCTTTTGAAAGCTCGGTTTTGCCCACACCAGTTTGTCCCAAGAACAAGAAGGATCCGATTGGTCTGCGAGAGTCTTGCAAGCCCACTCTCGACCTTCTGATGGCTTTTGAAACCGCCTCAACGGCCTCATCTTGCCCAACCACCCTCTTGTGCAAAATCTCTTCAAGATGAATGAGTTTTTCTTTTTCACTTTCGGTTATTCTTGTGACTGGAATTCCCGTCCACTTTGAAACAACTGCTGCAATTTCGTTGGCACCAATTTGGCCTGTTGCTGGCTTTTTAGGCCCAGATTTGGCCTGTTTTTTCTTTAATTCGTCTTCAAGTTTTATGATCTCTGATTGCAAAGTGGCGGCTTTTTCATAGTTTCGTTGCAAAGATGCCTCATCACGAGATGAAGAAAGCTGTGCAATTTTGTTTTCAATGTCTCTGATTGGCTGAGGTTTCACAGAGAAGTTCACCTTGGCGCGGCTGCAAGCTTCATCGATCAAATCGATCGCCTTGTCTGGCAGGCTTCTGTCTTGAATGTAACGGTCAGAAAGCACTGCTGCGGCCTCGATGGCTTCGTCACTGATTTTGATTTTGTGGAACGCCTCGTAGGAATCTCTCAGGCCTTTCAAAATCAAAATCGTGTCTTCAACCGACGGTGGTGAAACCAAGATCGGCTGAAACCTTCTTTCAAGCGCTTTGTCTTTTTCGATGAATTTTCGATACTCATCAGTGGTGGTTGCGCCAATCGTTTGCAACTCGCCACGAGCAAGATATGGTTTAAGCATGTCAGCAGGACTTGTCTCGCCCTCTTTTGAACCTGCCTGAGCAAGCGTGTGAATTTCATCGATAAACACGATTATGTTTTTGCTTGCAATGATGGTTTCAATGGCATCTTTGAGTTTTTCTTCCATGCTTCCACGATACTTCGTGCCTGCCATAAGCCCACCGATTTCCAAGGCATAAACCACCTTGTCTTTCAAAAGATCTGGCACATTTCCAGAAACGATGGCCTGTGCAAGGCCTTCAACAATCGCGGTTTTACCAACCCCGGCCTCACCTATAAGCACTGGGTTGTTTTTGGTTTTACGGCACAAAATTTCAATCACTCTTTCAATCTCATTTTCTCTGCCGATCACAGGGTCAAGTTTGTGTTCCTTGGCCTTCAAGGTTATGTCGCTGCCCATGTCGAGCAGTTTCTGTGGCAATGTGCTTTTGGATTGCGACTCTTTGCCGTTTGAAGAATGCGCAGAATCTGAAAGCAGGTTGGAAACTTTTTGATAAAGTCTTTCGACATCAACGCCATAATGGTTGGTTAAAAGTTTGACTGCCACCGAGCCCTGGCTGGACAGGAGCGCGAGCAACAAATGTTCGGTGCCAAGAAAGCTGTGATTATACTCCAAGGCAATTTGTTGTGCAACTCTGAACAGATCCTTGACTCTTGGTGAAAGTTCCACGCTTCCGGCAGCAAAAATCATCTCCTCATCGGAGTTTTCATTGAAAAGTTCAAACAAATCTTCCTCGGTCACCCCTTCGTCAGCAAGTGCTTTTGCAGCAAGACAGTCTTTTACGGAAGCTATGCCATACAAGATGTGTTCGGTTCCCACCACATCGCTGCCAAATCTAAGCGCAATACGGCTGGCATTTTTGATGACTTTTTCAATGTTGTCTGAAAAATAATTTGATCCTATATTCATGTCCTCCTCCCATTTTCAACGAGATTTTTTACTCTCTTTGCTATATACTCGCTTCGAACTTTGTTTTCCTCTTTTTCTCGCGAAAAAACTCGAATTTCGTGCAAATTTGCCGCTGCGCCATGATAATAAAGCTTCATAAACATGTCGACATCTTTGATGTTCAAGATTCCAAGCTCGTGTCCAAAACGAACGCGAGACAAAAGTGAAATCATCTCTTTCTCTTCCAAAAGAAAGCTGTTTTCTAAAATCGCCAAAGCTCTGTAAACCTCGTCGCAGATTGCATCATGATTTTCGGCAAAAAGTTGCTCTCTTAAACGCATTTCCTCATCAAAAATGCTGTAAAAAAAGTCACTGACACGATCGATGATTTCCTCCTCTGTGCAAGCAAACATGCCTTGGTTGGAAATTTGATAAATGCTGCCTAGCGCGGCACTTCCCTCGCCATAGAGGCCTCGAAAAGTCAAATTAAACTCGGCTGCCTGTTTGATCAGCTCGTCCACCCTTCCGCTTGCTTCAAGCGCAGGAATAAAGACCATGACAGAAGCACGCATTCCATTACCAAGGTTTGATGGCGACGAAGTCAAAAATCCAAACTCCTCGTCAAAGGCTATTTCAAAACTGCTGCAAATTTTTTCGTCCATTGGCAGCAATTTGTGATAGGCCTCCAAAAGGCTGAACCCAGACTGAATGCACTGCTCACGCAAATGATCCTCTTCAAAAATCATGAATATCAAACTTTCATCTTCGTTTGTTGCAACAAGCGAGATGTCTTTGTTTTCAATCAGCTCCTTGCTGATCACATGACGCTCCAAAAGCGCCCGGCAACGCGAAAGTGGCATGGTTGCAAGCGGCATGATTGTGTAGTCGCCGGACGCTGACAAAAGTGCCGTCATAGAATCGGTCAGATAGGAAATCTGCGCCGAACTGTTTAAACTTGGCATAAATCCCATGCCTGCAACATTGCGAGCAAACCTGATGCGAGAAGATATGGCAACAGAAGAAAAATCAGTCATAACGCCTCCTTGGCGGACGCCTGCCATGATGAGAGGAGCCGTCAAAAAGCTGGCGGACCCTTTCTGTCAGTTGAGGAATCTGCCGATAGCAATGCTCGCACCCCACAAAACCAGTTTGCTTTATTTTTTTAAAACTGGTGCCGCAATTTGAACAAGTTTCGTTCAAAGCCTACTCCTTTTCTATTCCTTTCATGGTCAAAGAAATTCGCTTCTTGGCAAGGTCAACTCCCAAAACTTTGACATCAACCCTTTGGCCAACTTTTAAAACCTCAGATGGGTGTTTTATGAACGCATCAGAGATTTGAGAAATGTGAACGAGGCCATCTTGATGCACGCCGATGTCAACAAACGCGCCAAAATCCACCACGTTGCGCACAACGCCGGAAAACACCATGCCCTCTTTCAAATCCTCCATCGTGATGACATCGGATCTTAAAACTGGCTTTGGCATGCTTTCGCGAATGTCTCGACCTGGCTTTTGAATTTCAGTGAGAATGTCTTGCAAGGTTGGCACTCCAACGCCGATTTGTTCGGCCACCTTTTCCTCGCCTTTGAGCTTAACAAGCCCTGCCAAGCTGAGATCGCCTTTCTTGACATCTTCCAAGCTGACCCCAAAAAGTGAAAGCAATTTTTGTGTGGCCTCATAAGCTTCTGGATGCACGGCCGTGTTGTCAAGAATGTTGTCGCCATCTGTGATTCTCAAAAAGCCAGCACATTGCTCATAGGCCTTTGGACCAAGTTTAGGCACGCTGAGAAGTTGCTCTCTGTTTTTAAAACCTTTGATTTTTGCTCGATATGCAGTTATGTTTTTCGCGATTGACATATTCAAGCCAGAAACATAGGAAAGCAAGCTTGGAGAAGCGGTGTTCAAATCCACACCCACGCTGTTGACGCAATCTTCCACAACGCCAGTTAAAACTTCGGTC
>CALVYS010000010.1 GCA_944372355.1 uncultured Clostridia bacterium
GTAAAGCCTGTAAGACAGGCCTGCAAGCTCCTCTGCTGAGGAAATTTGGTATGGGTTGGTTCGAGAACCATCGCCTTTCCATTCTAAGTCATAGTTATCCTCACTTGCAAGCCACCAGTTGGCTTCGGCTGGATCTGTGATGAACACCGGATAACCATCGTTTTGTTCAGGATCCAGTTTCCACACAAAGTACATATCCCAGCCCATCGTCGAGGTCAGCCAATTTTGAGTGCGCGCATCATCAGCAAGCGTTTCTGAAAACTCAGCAGAGCCTGCCGTGTCTGCACCGTTCACACCGCCGATGTTCTCACAAGCACCACCATAGTAATTGTTGGCCACTGTCGATCCTTGGCCTGCAATGCCTCCGAGATAATTTCCAGAGCCACTCACTGAGCCTAGGTTGAAGTTGTTTCTCACTGTGGAGCCATAAGCGGTTATACCGCCAACATATTCAGCACCACTCACAGTGCCCAGGTTGTAAGAGTTTGTGACACCGCCTTGGCCAGTTATTCCACCGACATAATTTCCCGCTCCAAACACGGAACCTGTGTTGTAGCAGTTGTTGGCAACGGAAGTGTAATTGCTGGCGCCACCAACAATCCCGCCTGCATAACTATACTGAACACTGCCGCTTGTATAGCCAATGGAATTGATTGTTGCACTGCTATACGAATTGGTGACCGAACCATATGAGCTGTTGATGTAACCAACGATTCCGCCAACATAACCTTCACCTTGAATAAACGAGTCCACGACCCCGATATTGGTTATTTCCGCCCTGTTTGATGAGCTGCTTCCCGCAATAACTCCAAAAAGCCCTTGATACCTATAGGCATAACCTGTTCCAATAGGAGTTATGATGCCAGAAACAGTGTGTCCACCGCCATCATAATGTCCTGAGAAATAGCGGTTGGTTGATGTTCCATTGCGGTCATACATGATTCCTATCGGCTGCCAATAATAGCCAGAAAGATCTATGTCAGCAGTTTGAACAAAATAGTAACCAGAATAATAATATGTTCCGTTTGCAGGTGCCGAGCCTGAATAAACCATGTAAGACAGAAATGCAAGTTGCTCGGCAGTTTCAATCTGATATGGATCGGTTTGCGTTCCAGAACCACCTGCAAAAGAACTGCCGCGAACGCCGTCGTCCGTCCAATAAGCAGTTGAAGTTGAAGTCATTCTCAAAGTTGGATAGCCATCATTTTGCCCTGCATCAAGCTGCCAAACGTTGTTTAAATCCCAAGGCATCGAGCTGCGATACCAATTTGCATCTTTTGCATCTGTTGCAAGCGTTGCAGAATAACTTGCGCCTGCTGTGTCCTCGCCGTTTACAGCACCAATGTTTTCACAAGCTCCACCATAATAGTTGTTTAAAATGATGGAATTTGATGTTGCGGTTCCAATAATTCCGCCTAGACCATTGATATAACCTGTTGCCTCTTCTGGCCTTGTCACATCTCCAATATTATAGCTATTCAAAATTGTTACAGCGCCAGATGAGCCACCAGATAGTCCGCCTACAGATATGTTTCCTGTTACAGCTCCCTTGTTGTAACAATTTATTATCGTGCCATAGAGAGCACCTGAAATGCCACCAACTTCACTATCACCAATAACCACGCCCGTGTTGTAAGAGTCGCTTATGTTTTCCCCATAACCTACAATACCACCAACTTGCGTCCCCGTGCTTGTTATAGATCCCGTGTTATAACAGTTGGAAATTGAACCATATACATAGCCCGCTATACCACCTGCATGTTGTCCCACTGCGTTTATCGTGGCCGAGTTGTAACAATTTGAAATATTGGTGTAATATGCATAAGCAACAACACCTCCTACATTATAATATCCTTGAATTGTTGAGTTTACAACACCTAAATTTTTAATTTCAGCCAAATTAGTTGAACTCGTGCCATAAACATAACCAAAAAGGCCTTGGTTTGAAGCAGCAGTTGAAAATTTTATTCCAGAAACATAATAATTGCCGCCATCATAAATACCCGAAAAATTATGCTGCGTCGAACTATCAAAAGAAGATCCGATCGGTTGCCAATAATGTGCAGACAGGTCTATGTTTGCTGTCTGTTTGAAATATACGCCAGAATAATAATTGTTGTAGTTACTTAAATCCCCATCTCCGGAATAAACCATATATGAAAGGCCTGCAAGATCAGCAGCATCTTGAATTAAATATGGGTCCTGCGCGGTGCCAGAGCCCTCCCAAGCAGCGTCATAATAATTTGGATTCAGCCACCAATCTCCCATTACATCATCTATAAAAACAGGGTAACCACTCCCTTGTGGAATTTGCCAAACCAAAGCAAAATCCCAAGTGTTTTCGGCCCATACTGTGGAGTCTGAAAACCAACTTTCATTTTGCGCATCTGTCGTCAAAGTTTCGGAGTAGATGCCGCTTGATGTGTTACTAAATTCAGTGCAATTTCCACCATAATATGAGTTTGTTGCCGATTGACCTGAAACTCCACCAACAGAGGTTCCAGTGCCAGTGACAGACCCAACATTAAAACAAGCTGTTGATGTTGAGCTTCCACTTACTCCTCCAACACCATTAGCTCCGGTTACAGCTCCCGTGTTGTAGCAATTAACACAACTACCGCTGCCTGCTATTCCTCCAACATAATTTGATGATCCAGTTACAGTGCCAGTGTTATAGCAATTATCTCCGTCTCCGCGGCCGAAAATTCCTCCAACATATGAGGTTCCAGTGATATTGCCATTATTATAACAAAAACTATAAGAACCAGGCTTGCCCTCATCACCACTTGAGTTACCAGCAATTCCTGCTACATAATTTTCACCTTGTACTGGTGCATTATTGTAACATGAAATGATATTTACTGCACGATAATCACCAATAATTCCAGCCACATAATCAATACCAGTTATATCTCCTAAATTTTCACATTCTGATATTGTCGACATAACATACTGATCGTCCTGGCCGCCAAACGCGCCATCGATCTGACCAATTATACCAGCAACATAATCTCCAGTTGCACTTATCGTTCCACTAAAAGAGCAATTTGTTATGTCCATTCTGGTAAAGCATTGACCAACAATTCCACCTACATAGTCCACGCCTTGAATAAACGCGTTTTCAATGTGAACATTTTTTATTGTAGGTAAAAAGTCGATATTTTGAAGCTCAACATAACCAAATAATCCAACCCCCTCACCATAATCATCAGCAGACGTGAATAAACCAGAAATAGTAAAATCGCCACCATCATAGTAACCAGAAAAAGCATTTTGTATTGCTGTTCCTCCACGGTCACGGTAAACCCCTATCGGTTGCCAATAGTAATCCGAAAGGTCTATGTTCGCGGTTTGTTTGAAATAAGCGCCTGTGAAGTAGTAGTTTCCGCTTATGTATTGACTATACTGAGGATCTGTCGTGCCTGAATAAACCAAATAGGAAAGATATGCAAGCTGTTCAGCGGTTTCGATGAGATATGGGTCATCTTGCGTTCCAGTGCCGCCTGCGAAGCTGTCGCCTCGGCGGCCATCGTCTATCCACCAGCCGTCGGTGTTGTTAGGCTCCGTTGCAGCAATGGTGTTGAGAGGAGACGAGATTTGTGAGGTTTGTTGCAATGGAAAAACCACTGCTGCAAAAATTGCAAAGCAGATCAAAAATGCCAGCACGCCGCTTAGCACATGTTTTTTTGTTGTCGATTTTAAAGAGCATTTTGTTTGTTGGCTCCACGAAAAGTTTTGCCTGTTTGAAACACTGTCAAGACTTTCTTGACATGAAAAATGTTTGATTTTTTGCTCTTTATTTTTCATGCTTTTAGTGTATCAAATTTTGTCAAATTTAGTCAAACAAAATTAGACATTTTTGTTACACAATTTTTTGCGCAAAAAATCCCCTTTTTCAAGCAAAAGGTCGCAATCAAATTTCACCTTCATTTTTGCAACATTGGCCTTTTCAAGAATTGAGTCATCTTCGGCCCTTAAATTTTGCACTTTGAATTGCAGGTTGTGTGTTTTCGGATTTGCACTGAGAACTTCCAACGTGTCGCCTTCTTTGAAAAAGTTGCGTTGCTCGCAGGTGACAACTCCGTTTTTGCAGCCAAGCACGACGCCGACAAATTCATGCGTTTGAACAGGCGAAGAAGACTGACGAAACTGACGATCTTCTTCATCAAAATAAAAGCCGGTTGTAAATCTGCGATGGCTGGTTTTTTCAAGCTCCTGCACAAAGCTTTCATCTGCCTGCTTTGGCAAGATGTCGATCGCGCGGCGATAAGCATTTGTTGTGCAAGCGACATAGTAACTGGACTTCATTCTGCCCTCAATTTTGAGTGAACTCACACCGGCCTTTTGCAACTGATTTAAATGTCTGATCATGCACAGGTCTTTGGAATTTAAAATGTAAGTGCCACGCTGGTCTTCTTCCACTTCAAGCTCATCTTCACGACTTTCCTCACGGATAAAGTAGCGCCACCTGCATGCTTGCACGCATTCACCTCGATTGGCATCTCTGCCAGAAAGATAGTTTGAAAGCAAACACCTGCCAGAATAAGAAACACACATTGCCCCATGAACAAAGCATTCGATTTCAACCTTGCCCTTGACCGCTTTGCAAATTGCCGCAATTTGTTTTAAATTCAGCTCTCTTGCAAGCACTATGCGTTTGACTCCAAGCCCAGCAAGCAACAATGCAGTCTGAGCATTTGTGACATTTGCCTGAGTGCTGACATGAACTTCAAGCTTTGGAAAATTTTCTCGGATAAAATTGACAACTCCAATGTCAGAAACAATCACAGCATCAACTTTGGCGTCAAGCAAGTTTGCCAAATATTTTTTCAAGCCTGTGAAATCGTCATCGCGAGCCAGAATGTTTACAGTGACATACACCTTTTTGTTGCGCTCATGCGCATATGCACAAGCCTTTCTTATTTCAGGCAGAGAAAAATTGCCGGCGAAGGCCCGCAAACCAAAACTTTTGCCAGCAATATACACAGCGTCTGCTCCAAAATGCAGCGCCGTTAAAAATTTTTCATAGTTTCCAGCAGGCGATAAAAGTTCCATGCTTTTTCCTCCGTGACGCAATAATTTGGGCAAAAATCATGCAAATTTTGATTTTTTTGCCATTTTTTTTGCGATTTTTCTTAAAATTTACAAATCTATCGTCGGTCTGGCAGTGAGATCAAGATCCGCCCTACCTAAACCCTTTTTGATGTAGTAATAAGCAGCTGAGCCTATCATTGCCGCATTGTCTGTGCAATATTTAAGTTGCGGAAAGAAAGCCTCTCCTCCAATTTTTTTTGCTGCCGATCGCAATTTTTCTTGCAGCATGCTGTTGGCGCCGACACCACCTGCAACCACAACTTTTTTTATATTTGAAAGCTGCATAGCACGCACGGTTTTGTCGACAAGTTCGTCAGTCACGCACTCCTCAAAGCTTCGCGCTATGTCCGCGGGATTGTAGCTCTCGCCCTTTTGCTGCTTTTTGTGAACATAGTTGATGACTGCAGTTTTGATGCCACTGAAAGAAAAATTTAAGGTGGATTTCAAAGAGTTTGAAACCGTGAATTTGATGCTGTTTTTTCCCTCTTTTGCCAGCTTGTCTATCTCTGGCCCACCAGGATACGGAAGCGAAAGCACCCTGGCAACTTTGTCAAACGCCTCGCCCACAGCATCATCAACCGTGCTGCCAAGCATCTTGAATTTGTTATAATCAGAAACCTTTAAAATTGCCGTGTGTCCACCACTGACCATCAAGCACAAAAATGGTGGCTGCAAATCTTTGTAAGTGATGTAGTTTGAAGCAATATGCCCATGCACATGGTTGACCGCGATCAATGGCTTTTTCAATGAGTAGCTCAGCCCCTTGGCAAAATTCACTCCCACAAGCAAAGCTCCCATCAGCCCAGCGCCATATGTCACTGCAATAGCGTCGATTTCTTCTGGCGTGATGCGAGCTTCCTTCAAAGCCTCTTCATACAAATTTGAAATGGCCATAAGGTGATTTCGTGACGCGATCTCTGGCACAACTCCACCAAACCTTCTGTGGATTTCAATTTGTGAAGAGATGATGTTTGAAAGCACCTCGCGACCATTTTTTACAACGCTAACCGCGGTTTCATCGCATGAAGACTCGATGGCAAGAATGATTAAGTCTTGCTTGGTTTTCAATTTGTTAAACTCGGCCAATATATATTTTTTCATTTTTTCACCTGTGATTAGATTTTTTGCAAATACGCGTTGATAAATTCCTGAATCTCGCCATTCATGACGCCTTGAATGTCGCTGGTTTCATAACCCGTGCGATGATCCTTGACGAGAGTGTATGGGCAAAAAACATAGGAGCGGATTTGACTTCCCCACTCGATTTTTTTAACCTCACCTTTGATTGCTGCCATCTGTTCAAGCTGCTCGTTTTCTCGCTTCTCTGCAAGGCGCGAATAAAGCATTTTCATGGCCATCTCTCGGTTTTGAATTTGTGAGCGCTCCGACTGACATGCCACAACAATTCCTGTTGGAATGTGTGTGATTCTTATTGCCGATTCGGTTTTGTTTATATGCTGACCGCCAGCACCGCTCGCCCTGAAAGTGTCGACTTTGAGTTCGTCCGGTTTGATCTCGATGTCCTCGGCGTCTTCAAGCTCCGGCATAACTTCCACGCTTGCAAAACTCGTGTGTCTTCGGGCATTGGCATCAAAGGGCGAGATTCGCACCAATCTGTGAATTCCCTTTTCGCATTTCAAATAGCCATAAGCATTTTCGCCAGAAACCAAAAAGTTTATGTTTTTTATTCCGGCTTCTTCGCCTTCTAGCACATCGATGACTTTGACTTTGAAGCCCATCTTTTCAGCATACATTGAATACATTCTGTAAAGCATCTCGGCCCAATCCTGGGCTTCCGTGCCACCTGCCCCTGCGTGTATGTTCATGATCGCATTGTAGCAGTCGTATTTTCCAGAAAGCAGTGTCAAGATTTTTAAATTTTCAAGGTCTGAATTAAAAGTTTTTAAGCTTTCTTTAAGCTCACTAAAAAGGTCCGGATCCTCTTCAAACTCGCAAAGCTCCACCATAGCGTCGATGTCTGCAAGCCTCGACTCCAAAGATTTGATCTTTTCCAGTTTGCCTTCACGCTCTCTCAATTTTTTTCCAACGTCTTTTGCACGCGCTGGATCCACAAAAAAATCTGGTTCAAGTTGTTCCGCTTTCAACTTGTCACATTCTTGTTTTAATTTTTCTGAGTTAAAGACACTCCTTTAAAAAATTGAAAGTTTCTTTCATTTGTTTTATTTCTATTTTTTCATTATCTAAAACCATTTTTAATCTCCTTAAACTAAAAAATTATATCAAAATTGTGCGCCTCTGTCAAAGAAAAAGGCTGGAATAACCAGCTCTTCTAAGTCCAACTGAAATTCACTTGTCTGTTGCATTTGACATATATGTTTTGATTGCCGTAATTGTTGACAACTGGATTTCTGACCTCTAAATTGTCATTATTCAAATTGACATTGTCAAAAACAAAGCCTTCTGTTGTGTCTTGGCCGTAGTAATGAAAACGAATGCTCACACTCGACTCACTTGGCAATGAGATGTTTGTGGTTGCAGTTTCATTCCAAACATTGACCCAGTTGAACACTTCTGTCATAGTCAAATTGATGTTGCCGCTTCTGGTGTCAATCGTGGTGACACTGGTTGAAGAGGACGCAATGTTGACATCTATATCTCCGGAGTTTGTGCGAATAACTCCACCCGAATGCAACCCTTTGCTCATATCTCTGCCATCAGCGGTGTTTGAAAAAACGCTCACACTGCCAGAGCCAGTTGTTATGTTTGCAAGTCCGCCAATATCTCCAATTTCAAAGCGTGTGTCCTGGCCATTTTCGACTGTGAAATTGCCTCCAACCGAATTTACCATGATTATGCTTGAACGAAAGCCTGAATCAGAAGAATCGAAAGTCCAGTCGCCTGTGACATTGCCAACAGTGACATATGCATCTCGGAATTTTGAGCTTACACTTCCACTGACAGTTTGAACTGTCACTCTGCCACTCGTGCTGTTTAAAATCATCTGATTTTGAGAAGCGAGCGTTTGAGCTGTTATCGAACCAGAACCAGTTTGAACCTGCAAGTTGTTTGCACTTACATTTTTTGAAAGAGTTATATCTCCTGAATCTGTTGTCAAAGCAACAGCTTCGTAACTTTCATCAGCAAGGCTGGAAAAACGAATGTCTCCGCTTTGAGTGGTTGCATTCAAACTTCCTATGTTCACCTGATGGCAATTTCCAGTCAGTTCATCACCACCGACTTTCACTCCGCCTTCGGTTGTGTTTATTGTGATCGTTTTGTTTTCAAATGGTTGAAGATCGGCATTGTTTGCAATGTGCAAAATTATTTTTACATCTTTTGAAAAATACAAAAATGCATTTTGCTCCGTGACATCAATTTTTAAAACGCCGCCCTCTATTGTCACACTGACAGCATAGTCGACCGCTTGTGCTGATGCCACAAAGCCTTTTGAGTTGTTTACGATGTAAACTCCGCTTTGCTCATAAAGATTATTGTTTTGAATGCTGACTTCTGAATATCCTGCGTTGATTTCAACTGCTAAAAATGATGGATTTGCAAAATCTATTGGCTGAGCACTTTCATCAGTGGTTGAAGTGACATGATAGACTGAATTGTTTGTGAAGTATTCAAGGCCGATGATTGAAGTTCCCGGCATAAAAAGCATGACAACAAACATGATCAAAAGTGCTGCCACAATTATCAAAAGAAATAAACAAAAATAAAATAAAAATCCTTTTTTAACGTTATCTTTTGCCATCATATCCCCCAAGGACATTTTATCAAAATTTTATGAGAAAATCAAGAGGTTTATTCAAGCACGGCTTTTATTCTTCTAACCCCAGCAGAGGAGCTTTCTTCTTTTATAATTCTAAACCTTCCAAGTTCTCCCGTGGATTTGACATGAGGCCCTCCACAAATCTCCTTGCTGACCTCACCGATTGTGTAAACTTTGACTGTTTCGCCATACTTGTTTTCAAAAGCTCCCACTGCTCCTTCGGCTTTGGCTTGTTCGAGACTTACCTGTTTGCAATCGACTTTTAAATCTTTTGCAATGGCTTCATTGACAAAGTTTTCAACAAATTCCAATTCACTTTTTTCAAGCTTTCGAGGGAAACTGAAATCAAACCTCAACCTTTCCGGCGTGAGATTGGAGCCTTTTTGTGAAACGGTTGGATCCAGCTTTCGAAGCCCAGCAAGCAGCAAGTGACAAGCAGTGTGATATTTGACCGTGGCCTCACTTTGATCAGCAAGCCCTCCTTTAAATGTGCCTGCTGTGGCAGTGCGCGAAAGCTCTTGGTGATGTTTGAATTCTGCTTCAAACCCTTGTTCGTCCACACTGTAACCACGCTCAGTCGCCATCTCCTTTGTAAACTCCAAAGGAAACCCAAATGTGTCGTAAAGCCTGAACGCCGCCTTCCCACTTATGACATTTTCAACTTTTTCGCCTGTTTTTTCAGCAAAGATTTTGTGCCTTTCAATGCCTGAAATCACCTTTTCAAATTCTTTATATCCGCCTTCAATCGCTTTGGAAAATTTTTGAATCTCTTTAAACAGCTCCTCTTTCACAAACTCGCGCTTTTGAGCTATGTCTGGATAATCCTCGCCATATTCATCTGTAAACAAATCTACAAGCTGATCAAAAATCTTCACATCAAGCTGCAACTTTCTTGCATAGTTTACACTTCGGCGGATCAGCCTGCGCAAAATGTATCCTTGTCCAACGTTGCTTGGAGTCACGCCCTTTTCATCACCTAAAACAAAAGTCGCCGCCCTGATGTGATCGACAATAATTCTGCATGCACGTTCATCTTGAACCTTGCTTTGGCTTTTGACAAGCTCAATCGCCCTTTTCAAGCAACCGATTTCATACACACTTTCATAGCCATTTATCACCATCAAAGTGCGCTCTAATCCCATGCCTGTGTCGATGTTTGGCTTGTCCAAAACCACCGGCTTTTCGCCCTCTTTTTTGACCACATATTGCATGAAAACATCGTTCCAAAATTCAACATATTTGCCGCAATCACAAGCAGGCGAGCAGTCCTTTCCGCAGTCAGGTTGGTCTCCAACCAAAAACATTTCCGTGTCTGGTCCGCAAGGTCCCTCTCCACCACTTATGCTCCACCAGTTGTTCTCTTTTGGCAGATAAAAAACCTTGTCAATGCCGCATTCCCTCCATGCACTGGCGGCCTCTTCATCGCGAGGAGCATTTTCATCTCCTGCAAAAACGCTGACAGCGATTTTGGATTTTGGAAGTTTGAGTTTTTGAGTCATGAAATCATAGCTGAGTTTGATCATGGCTTTTTTGTCGCACTCGCCAAGCGTCCAGCAGCCCAGCATTTCAAAGCAAGTGAGGTGTCGATTGTCGCCAACCTCGTCGATGTCCTTGGTGCGCAAACAACGCTGCAAATCGATGATTTTGTTTCCAGCCGGGTGCTTTTCTCCAAGCAGATATGGCACAAGTGGGTGCATACCCGCTGTTGTGAACAGCACCCCTGTGTCACTTTCCGGAATTATAGAATAGCCAGGGATTTTTTTAAACCCCTTGCTTTCAAAATATTCAAACCACAAATTTTTAAGTTCTCGATCGGTCACAATAATTCTCCTAAAAATAAATTTTCTTCAAATAAAGCCCTCGCGGCGGCATGGTTTTGCCTGCTTTACTTCTGTCTCCATTTTCAAGTGCAAGTTTTACATCTTGCAAACTGAGTTTCCCTCGCCCCACGTCAACAAGAGTTCCCACCAAAATTCTTACCATGTGTTGCAGAAAACCATTTCCAGTGAAAGTGAATTTGATGCAATCTTTGTTTTTGGTGATGCGAATGTCATAGATGGTCCTCACAAAAGTTTTCACCTGCGCTTGTGCGGAACAAAAGCCTTTAAAATTGTGCTCTCCTTCCAGCAGTTTGGCGCAATTCCCCATGGCCTCGATGTCGAGAGAAAAGCTGGTGTTTGCAACATAATTTCTTTTAAACGGGCTTTGAATCTCGCAGGTTTCAAGCAGATAAACATATGTTTTTTTCTTGACATCAAACCTGGCGTTAAAATCAGGCTTGACTGTTTTTGATGAAAGAATTTTTATCTCATCAGTCAAGATGTCATTCAATGCAACCTTCAAACGCTCTGCTGGAAAAGTGGAATCCATGTCAAAATGAGCAACCTGCCCAAGCGCATGCACTTTGGCATCAGTTCGACTGCTTCCAACAAGTTTTACGGCCTGTCCTGTCACCTTTTCGATGGCTTGCTCGACCTCTTGCTGAACAGAGCGACCTCTGCGCTGCTTTTGCCAACCCACGAAATTTGTTCCATCATATTCAATTACAAGCATCACTCTTTGCATGAAAAAATTATACACTTTTCTTGCCCTCAAAGCAATCAATTCTTTTGAATTTACGCATAAATGTTATATAATAATCCTAACAAAAGGAGCTTTTATGTCAAAGATAGTTCTCGACGGAAACACCGCCGTTGCAAAAGTTGCCTACGCCCTCAGCGAGCTGCTTCCTATTTATCCAATCACGCCTTCCTCGCCAATGGCTGAATATTGCTCACGAGCAAGTGCCAAAAGCGAAACCAACATTTTTGGAGAAAAGGTGCGCACTGTGGAAATGCAATCCGAAGCAGGTGTTGCTGGTGCGTTGCACGGCGCCCTGGTGGGAGGAGCGCTTGCCACCAGTTTCACTTCCAGTCAAGGACTGCTTTTGATGATCCCAAACCTCTACAAAATGGCCGGTGAATGCCTGCCTGCCGTTTTGCACATCGCCGCACGCGCAGTGGCCTCTCATGCCTTGTCGATTTTTGGCGACCATTCTGACGTGATGAGCGTGAGAATGACCGGTTTTAATATGCTTGCTTCATCAAGCGTGCAAGAGGCCCAGGATATGGCAATGTGTGCACATATGATCGCACATAAAGCTTCCCTTCCCGTGCTGCACTTTTTTGATGGATTTAGAACCAGTCATGAATATCAAAAGATAGACGAGCTTTCGCTTGAACAAATAAAAACGCTTTTCCCTCTTAAAAGCGCCCCTTCTGCCAAACTTTCTTCCAGCCAGCCACTTATGTTCGGCACGGCACAAAACCCAGATGTCTTCTTCCAAAACAGGCTTGCAAGGGAGGCCAAATATCGTGAGGTTTCAAAAATTGCGGACGAGGTTTTTGCAGAATTTAAAAAACTTACCAAAAGAAGTTATCACAAATTTGACTACTATGGCGACAAAACAGCAAAAAATGTTGTCGTTTTAATGGGCTCGGCAGCAGAAACCATGATTGAAAACCTGCCTAAGGGTTGCGGCGTTTTGAAAGTTAGACTTTACAGACCGTTTGATGCCTTGGCATTCAAAGCGGCCTTGCCAAAGACGGTTCAGAAAATCATCGTGCTTGACCGCACAAAAGAAAGTGGCGGAAGAGAGCCACTGTTTCTCGATGTTAAAAATGCACTTTTCTCCACCAATATTCAAGTGGTTGGAGGTGTTTATGGCCTTGGTGGAAAGGAATTTTCTCCAAGTGAGGCTATGGCTGTTTTTGACAACTTTGAAAGCATGCAAGACGATTTCTCTGTGGGAGTCAACGATGACGTCAACCTCACCAGCCTTCCTGTCAAAGAGTTTTTGCCAAAATTAAATCAAAAGCAAATAAAAGTGTTTGGTCTCGGCTCCGACGGCTCGGTTTCAGCAAGCAAAACGATAACCAAAATGCTTGGCAAAAATGACAACACATATATTCAAGGGTTTTTTGAATATGACTCCAAAAAATCTGGCAGCATGACAATTTCACACTTGCGCATATCTTCATCACCTATTTTAAGTGCATATCTATGCCATCAACCTGATATTGTGATGATAAACAATTTTTCATTTGTGCATCGTTTCCACTGCCTGGAAGGTTTAACCCATGGCGGAACTGTCATCTTCAACACGATTTTTGAGCCTGACGAATTGACCAAAGTGTTGCCAAGAGAATATAAAAAGATTTTGATTGACAGGCAAGCCAAAGTTTTTGTCATAAACGGCCATGCCATTGCAAATGAGGCCGGCCTTAAAGAAAAAATCAACATGATTATGACGAGCGCGCTTTTTAAAGCCACAAATCTTGTGAAAAATTTTGAAAGCATCTTGAAAGACGAAATTCAAAAAACTTTTGCCGAAAAAGGCAGCGAAGTGGTTGAAAAAAACATTTCAGCAGCTGAAAAGGCAAAGATTTCTGTAAAGCGCGTGCCTTTGAAACTTATAAAATTTTCAGAGGAGCCAATCCCAACAAAATATGCCCGAAACTTCAACCAGGCCCCAGTTTCTGAATTTTCATGTGATGGCAGCATGCAAACCGACACCTCAAAATTTGAAAAAAGAGCCATCGCAGAAAACATATCTCAATGGCAACCAAACAAATGCATTCAATGCGGCCAATGTGTTTTGGCCTGCCCTCATGGTGCACTCAAAGCCGTGCTTGTCAAAGAAAAGCCAGAAGGCAGTTTGTTTGTGAAGGCCTACGGCGTTGACGGATATTATCGCATTCAAATTTCACCAGAGGATTGCACCGGCTGCGGGCTCTGTCAAGAAATTTGTCCTGCACTGGGAAAGGCGATCATTATGAAACCTGCAAGCGAGATTTTGGACGAAGAAAAACAAAACTATCAAAAAGTTTCTTCATTAAAACGCATCACTAAAACACCATTTTCAACACAAACCGTCAAAGGCTTGCAATTTGAAAAAAATTATTTCGAATTTCCTGGCGCCTGTGCAGGCTGTGGCCAGACACCATATCTCAAACTTGCTTCCATGCTGTTTGGCGACAGAATGGTGATTGCAAATGCCACAGGCTGTTCAAGCATTTATAGTGGAAGCTATCCTTCCTGCCCTTACAGCAAAAACGAACATGGCCGCGGTCCAGCTTGGGCCAACAGCCTTTTTGAAGACAACGCAGAGTTCGGTTATGGCATCAAACTTGCCAAAGATGTGCGCCGCTCAAATGAGTCGGTTTGGATCATCGGCGGAGACGGCTGGGCATATGACATTGGATATGGAGGTCTGGACCATGTGCTTGCCTCAGGTGCGAATGTGAACATTCTTGTTTTGGATAATGAAAACTATGCCAACACTGGCGGTCAGGCTTCCAAGGCAACTCCTGCCGGGGCTTGCGTTCAACTTGCAAATGATGGCAAACAAACCAACAAGAAAAACCTTGGGCTCATGGCTATGACCTACAAAAATGTCTATGTCGCACAGGTCGCGATCGGTGCTGATATGAATCAATGCATCAAAGCTTTCAAAGAGGCCGAGAGTTTTAACGGACCAAGTCTCATCATCGCCTACTGCACATGCGTGAACCAGGGTTTTGATATGTCAAAATCTTTGACCGAAATGAAAAAAGCTGTTGACGCAGGCTACTGGATGCTTTATCGTTTTCACCCAGAGCAAGGATTTGTGCTTGACAAAGGTGAAGTCAACAACAAGTTTTTGCCGTTCCTTATGGGTGAACGCCGCTTCTCACTTTTAAACGAGATCAATCCTTCTCGCGCGAAAAAACTGTTTAAAAAGGCAAAAGATCACGCAAAAAGCGATTATGTCTCATTGAAGCAAATGGAGCGAACCCGTCCAAAAAACAATTAAATTTAACAAAAAAACGCAAAAATTTGCGTTTTTTTTTAATTTTTTAATGCTTTTGCTAAAAATTTGTTTAAAACTTTTTCATATTCTCCTTTTGCCAAAGGATAGCTTAACGCATGACCAGCATCTTCCACAATATACAACTCTCGCAATTTTTCATCAGCGGCCTCGTAAAGTTTGTGAACCATTTCAGTTGGCACAAAAGTGTCCTTTCCGCCGTGGATAAATAAAATCGGGACCTTGCATTTTTTGACCTGTTTTACAGCATCTGCATTTTTTAAATCGAATTTGTAAACACTTTTCACATACACATTGAAGATGTTGAGCACAGGCCATGACGGAAGATGCGTATAGGATTTAAGTGCATTTTTAAAGGCATCGTATGCATTGGTGTAAGCACAATCAGAAATGATGGCCTTGACGTTTGACGGCAGCTTTTCACCACTCACCATGCAAACTGTGCTAGCGCCCATAGACAGCCCAAACAATACGATTTGAAAATTTGGATTGCGTTCTAACATCAAATTGATCCACTGCAAAACGTCCAGCCGATCCAACCAGCCCATACCCATCATCTTGCCTTCGCTTTCGCCGTGTGCACGATTTTCAACGGCCAAAATATTGTAATTTTT
The DNA here is from genome assembly GCA_944372355.1 of uncultured Clostridia bacterium. Taxonomy (GTDB): domain Bacteria; phylum Bacillota; class Clostridia; order Christensenellales; family UBA1242; genus Caccovivens. Next base: position 15,293 of record CALVYS010000010.1, read on the forward strand.
TTCTACGAAATATTTGGCATATTTTTGCATTTCACGATAATCTGCACCATAGCCATGCACTAGAATTGCAAGTTTGTCAGATGAATTTGGCAAAAAATGCCCAACGAGTTTTAAGCCATCTTTGGAAAGCAACGAAAGTTTTTCAAATTCAAATTTGTCCCACCAGCAAAAATCTATTTGATATTGATCCATCAATTTGTTTAACTCTTTATTGATAATCCTGCTGGCAGTATTTTTTCTGGCCAAGGCAATTTTAAAACATATGGCACCGATTGTCAAATACAGAGCCATTCCAAGAAGCAGCAATCCAACCAGCACCAAAACGACGATTGCAAAGATTTTCATATGTTCTCCTTTTATTCTACAACGGCTTTTATGCTCTCCCCGCTTTCAGCATCTTGGTAAGTGAGCCAGTAACCAAAACTTTCGCGTTTTTCACTGTCAAGTGGAAACCAAACAGGATAGCCGGAAAGCTGTTTTGGTGGAGTTTTTTGATAGATGCCAGGAACGCCGTAACAAACATACTTTATTTTTTGATTTTCATAAATCAGGCCCAGAATGTAATAATCTCCCTCCCCATCAAATTCAACACGCACCCATTTTGAATTTGGAATCATCTCTTCCAAAAAGCTTTCTTTTGGGTTGTTTTGAAACAGGTTGTCGATTTGCCCTTTTATGTCTCCAATAAATGAGTTTTTTTTGACTTCTGGCTGCACAGTTGTCTCGCCGAAGAAACAGTTTTTGTATTTGCAATGCTTGCATTTTTCATCGTCAAATTCTTGATCAATGGCGCTGTTGATTTCCGCCTTAACTTCGTCATCAAAATCCACGCCGGCCTCATCGAGAAGTTTTTCAACTTTTTCTACGCTTGGAGAGGTTTGCAAAACCTCTTCACCAAGCCCACCCAACACATCTTCAAGTTTTGCTGTGCCTTCGCTTGCACCATATAGAAGTGGTGTGACCTTGGCTCCAAAAAAATTGACAACCGCACAGGAAAATTTGTCGTCTAGTTGGGAGTCGGTTTTGAAAGTGAAAAGCATGTTGCCAGAGCGCGCCAAGCCACATTTTTTGACTTTTCCATCGCTCAAAAACCCCAAGCTCAAAATGCCGTCTGGCTCTTTGGAAAAATTGTAAAGCCTAAGTCTGCCATTGATCATTTCACCATCACGCTCCAACGTGAGCACAGCCTTTTCGCTGCTGTCAGAAACACTTAAAAGCACCAAACTTTTCTTTGTAAACATATTTCACCTCTTGATTCAAAATATATTCTAATATTTATATGAAATATGCTCACATGAGAAATTTGGAACTTTTTGTCAAATTTTAAGCTTTCTTTAACTTTTTCAATATCTCGCGAAGAATCTGTTTGACTGAGAATCCAGCTTTTTGATATATAGCTTCGCCATTTGCGCTGCTCATATATTTTTCAACTTCCACTCTCAAATCCTTTTCGCTCAAATACTTGTGCCAACTTGCATCATTTGAAGCCTCAATCGCCACTTTTAAAGCCGCATCTTTTTGCAAAACTTTGGCCTTGTAACTTTCTGACTGAGAATCAAAAACTGACATACATGGCATGCTGACAACGCTGCAAGCATGACCAAGTTTTTCAAGCTCGCTGGCCACATTCAACGCAAGTGGCACTTCGCTGCCAGAAGCATAAAGCACAACCTTTGCTTTGCTTGAAGCAGGTTTCAAAATGTAGCCACCCATGCCTGCCGCTTTGATCGAGCTGAGCCCAGACGGCTCGATTCTTTGCTTTGCAAGAACTATTGAGGTTGGAACGCGTTCGGTCAAGAAAAACTTGTAAGCTGCAACAAGCTCGTTTGCATCACATGGCCTGAAAATATTGAGACCTATTATCGAACGCAACTGCCCAAGCTGCTCGATTGGCTGATGTGTTGGGCCGTCTTCTCCAACCAAAACGCTGTCATGTGTAAGCACATCAAGCACAGGCAAACGCATCATTGCACGCATACGCAGTGCTGGAAGCATGTAGTTTGAAAATGAGAGGAATGTGGAATCAAACGGCAAAAAGTCTTCATACAAAGCGATGCCGTTGCAAATGGCAGCCATAGCGTGCTCACGAATGCCAAAATGCAAATTTCTGCCCCTTTTGTTGCCTGCCACAAAATCTCCACCATTTGTCAAATAAGCTTTTGTCGACGGCGCAAGGTCAGCTGTCCCGCCTATGATTTGAGGAAATTTTTCGCTGAGTTCATTTAAAATTGCGCTGTTTATGTCACGCATGCTCATATTTGCAAACTTTTCATTTGCTGCAAGTTTGTCAAAATCAATTTTTTTGCAGTCAAAAAAGCTCAATAGTTTTTTATACAATTCTGGATGTGTGGTGCCATATACAGCAAAGTCTTGATTCCACTTTTCGTGGGCAACTTTTCCTGCAAGGGTCGATTGCATGCACAGATCTCTCACATCATTTGGCAAGAAAAAGCTCTCTTTGACGCCCAGTTTTTCCTTGAAAGCTTTAAGTTCTTCCTCTGACAAAGGGTGGCCATGCATTGCGCTTGTGCCTTCCTGCGCCGTTCCGATGCCGATTGTGGTTTTAAAGATGATCAAACATGGCTTGCCAGCCTTCTTCGCACGAGCGATTGCCCGCGTGCAAGCCTGATAAGAGTTTCCATTTTTGACATACAAAACCTTAAAGCCCATTGCTTTGAATTTTTTGGCAATATTTTCTCGATTTGCAAGTTCCGTGCGGCCATCGATTGTCACATCGTTGCTGTCATACAAAATTATGAGCCTTTTCAGGTTGTAGCTGCCTGCAAGTGAACAAGCCTCCTGTGCCACACCCTCCATCAAGTCACCATCGCCAGCAAAACAATATGTGTAGTTGTTTAAAATTGAAAATCCAATAGCATTGAATCTTTCTTCTAAAAAGCTTTCTGCAATCGCCATACCAACTGCGTTTGCAACACCCTGCCCAAGTGGCCCTGTGCTGGTTTCAATCGCACTTATAAGGCCAAATTCTGGGTGACCTGCTGTTGGCGAGCCGAGCTTTCTGAAATTTTGCAGATCCTGCAAACTTACATCAAATCCAAACATTGATAAAAGCGTGTAATAGAGCGCACTGGCATGCCCTGCCGACAAAACAAATCTGTCTCGATTTAAAAAATCTGTGTCCGAAACATCAAAACGATAGTGATCTTTGAAAAGCGCAAACAAAATAGAAGACGCCCCAAGCGCTGTTCCCGTGTGGCCCGAATTTGCGTTTGAAACAGTTTCAGCTGTCAGCGCTTTAAGATAATTTAAAGCTTTTTGTATGTTTTTTTTCATAATTTTGTGCCTAGCTCCTTTAATATTTTTTTGAGGTTGCCCTTGCCATCGCCAGAGATCTCCACTGTCAAGTCGCTTTTTTCCTGCAAGAGTTTGTCTCGCTCCTCAAACGCAATTATGCTGATTGCATCATCTTTTTTGTCGAGTTTTCTTTTGGCAAGTTTTAAATAGACTTTTGGATGAATTCTTTTAAAAATCGTTTGATTGTTGATGAAAAGGTCGTAATTTACAAAAATCACACTTTCTTCATAATTGCTAAGCCCTTTAAGCGAGGCCTTTTCACGCTGACGGAAATAGGTTTTCCCGCATTTTTGCAAAATTGCTTCTGGATCGAAAAGATCGTAAGAGACGATTTCTTTGGCACTTGCAAAATGCAGGCCAAGACAATCTGCCAACCCTTTTGCAAGGCTTGCCGCGATCCTTTCATTCAAACATAAGATTAAAATGCTTGTTCCGAGGTTTTTCATATTATCATTTTATCATAATTTGAGTTTTAGCCAAATAATTTTATACTATTTTTGCGTGTTTGTGCTTGATTTTTTTCTCCAAAAATCTGGCACGCCCCAAAGCATCAAAATGATGATGGCGATGATGACAGTTATCATTGCAAGGTCGATGTGCCTGCCATCAAGTCCTCCAACATTCAGTCTGCCACTGCCAATCGATGCCACAATGTCACCCTCTTCCAAAGTTGTCAAGGTGGTGACGCCGGCCTCGCTTAATATGTTTAAAACCTGCTCAGATGGATGCCCATACGAGTTGTTCCCCACGCTGATTATTGCATAGCTTGGTCCAACCACCTCCACAAACTCAGCGCTTGTGGAATATCTGGAACCATGATGACCAACTTTTAAAACTTCGGCATGAAGTGTGTTTCCATATCCTTCGATGAGCTTCTCTTCAACCCCTGTGTCAGCATCACCAGTCAGCAAGAAGGAAAATCCCTCGATTTCTGCTTTTAACACCGCTGAGGCGTCATTGGAATCTGAGTAAACCGTGTCCGGATACAAAACCTGAATAAAGTAGGCTCCATCAGCACTTCCCCAAGACAGTGCATCGCTTGTAAAGAACATTGCACATTGCTCTTCCATCGCCGCTTTGATCACGTTGTCATACACTTGTGTGTCATGAACAGGATAGCTGTTGGTGTTTTCTTCGGAAGAAGAGCATATCATTGGCCTGTAAAATTCAAGCACGTTGAAGTTTTCGAAAATTGAAACCCCTCCGCCAACATGATCGGCGTCCGGGTGCGTTATCAAAAAGTAATCTATCGTTTCAACGCCTTGATCATTTAAGTAATCCACCAAATCATCACTTGAACTGCTTGGCCCGCAATCGACAAGCATGTTCTTTCCATCAGGAAGTTCTAAAAGCGTTGCATCGCCTTGGCCAACATCAATAAAACTCACTTGCGATGTGGCAGTGAATTGTTCGTCGCTCCAATTATACAGTGATTGCGAGATCGGTCTTTCATAAAGAAACAACAAAAGCAACAAAACAAGCAGAATGGTTGTCAAAACTATTCTGGTGATCAGAGAGGCTTTTGAAAAATGTTTAAAATTAAGTTTTGTCATACGAAATCTATCTCACTTGGATCTGAATATTTTTTTGTTTTAAAAGGTTTGCCCTTCTTGAAAAGTTTCATGATTTGTGGCATGGCATCAAGCGCCGCATGATAGCCTTCCTCCACCATCTCATCAACATTTTCCGCACGCGTTGCTTTAAAGCGTTTGGTTTCAGGCGCTATAACAACATCAGCATTGACATAACCTTTTACGGCATTGCTTTTCATCAGTATTCTGATCGAACAGCTTAAAACGTCCAGCAGCTTTTGAGAATCTGTGCCATATGTGCGCTCTTTATGACAATCCACTGCCACGACATAATCGCAACCAAAATAGCGAGGAATATCAGCAGGAATCGTGTTTTGCAAACCTCCATCACAAAGCAGCCTTTCACCAAATTCCACCGGCACAAACACACCTGGCACGCAACAAGATCCCGCCACAGCCTTTGCCAGATTGCCGTGAGAAATGCAAACCTCTCGCGTGGATTTGATGTCGACAGCGACTGCCGAAAATGGTGTTGCAAGTTGCTCGATGTTGACATCTCCCAAAACGCTTTTTATAAGTGTTTGTATGCCGTCAGTTTTAGACGGGACTAGTGGAATTTTGCTTGTGCGAATGTCTTTGGTTTTCAGTTTTTTCGCCTCGGCGTAAATTTCCCTCCAACTCTTTCCAGCTGCCATGCAAGCACCAATAATTGAGCCTGCGCTTGTGCCGGCAATATAGTCAAATTTTAAGCCGAACTCTTCAAGCGCTTTAATCACGCCAATGTGCGAAAAACCTCTGGCGCCTCCGCCACCAAAAGCTATTCCGATTTTAGGTTTTCTTCCAAACATTTTGCTGCTTCCTTTTACACATATATTATGTTAAACACAAGCAGATGTAATGCATTGCTTGCCAAAAGTTTGCCAGATTTCACGTTGTAATCAAGCTCTTCTAAAAGTGCATTTATCTTTTTAAGTTGTGCTTTTGAAAAGCCGCGTGCAAGCTCTCTCGCTTTTACGATGGCGTATTCTTTTACATTTAACAAGGCTGCAAGTTCGCTGTTTGTCATATCGGAAATCGAAACATAAAAAAGCCTTCTAAAATGATTGGAAATCAGCGAAAAAACGCCTGGGTCTTTTTCCATGAGTTTTAAAAGCTTGATCGCCTTGTCTCCCTTCTTTTTTGAAAGTGCGTCCGTGAGTTCAAAAACCGAAAACTCCACATCTTTGATGGCAATTTCATCGACCATCTTTTTTGTGATTAGCGGGCTTTCCAGATCATAACATTCAAGTTTTGCAAGTTCGTTCATGATTTTTGTAAGATAACCATTTGTTGCTCCGATCAAGGTTTCAAGCGCCTCGCCGCTTATCTGTTTGCCAGACTTTGCAAGATAAGCCACCACAAGTTTTTTCACTGTCTCCCTGTCCATGCGATTTGCATCGACATAAACAAAGCTTTTCTTTAAAAACTCAAAATTTTTGTTGTAATCAAGCACAACAACACAGGTTGTTTTTGGAATTTTCAGCAACAAATTTTCCAGCTTCTTTTTGTCGCCTTCCTTCACCTGTCCGCCTTTTATCACCACAAGACGTTTTGGATCATTCATTGGCAACATTTCAGTGGCATTAAAAAGTTTTTCAAGGGAAAAGTTTTCGTCATCAAAAATTGTCACATTAAAATCTTCCAATGTGATTTTGCACGCATTTTTGATCATTGAAAGCGCTTTGTCGAACAAATAAAAGTCATCGCCCTCCACAAGATAGACGCTTGCCAATCCTTCATTTAAACGCTTTTTTAAAGTTTTCAATCAATCCCCCAAGCATAGTTTTTTTCAAAACTGTAAGTGAAATTTCCTAAATTCTGTGTGCAGTAGTTTGCATTTGAATCAGTGCCAGCGCTTGCCGAAACGAAGTTTGAATATCCGGAAAAATCATAGTCACAAATGAAAACAAAATCAAACTCGTTTTCACTTAAAATCTGCGCCAGTTCTACGCTTTCATTATAGCTTATTCTTTCGTCATTTGTAAAGAAAATTTTAAGTCCGTCAAATTCGATTATGAAATTCTTGCCATCGGTTGAATAGGCAAAATCTCCCACATATCCCTCACCAGAAGAAACCATTTCTGCACCATCTATCCTGACATTCGAGCTTAAAACGCAATCAAAATTGTCTATTCCACGCGCGGAGTAAAAATAGTTCACCCTGAAAGCAGGGCTTCCCAAACAAAGTGTCTGGCCAGAAGAAGACTCCAAAACCGCATTGTAAGAGCCGTAATAGTTGATGATCGAAATCGAAGGCCCGCGCACATACAACTCTGGCGAAATCAATGTGAAAAGCCCCAAAACCATAGTTAAACACAAAACAAGCGCATATTTGAGCCGTGTTGACGACATAAAGAAATAGCTGACAACCAAACAGATTAAATATACAAGCGTGATCGTGATCGGATCCAATGATCTCAAAGATATCATCAAATCAGTGCTTGCGAAAAACTCAGCAACAATTCGGATCGCTTCAAAGCCAAGTTCGGGCACAATTAAAACCGGTCCAAAAACAGGAATCACCATCACAAGCAGGACAAGCACGATCAAAAGTGGAAACAGCACTCCAAAAAATGGCACTACGATCAAATTTGTGAAAAAACTCAAAAGATTTAAGCTGCTATAAAAAGACGCTAAAAATGGCAAAATGCCTATTTGAGTTGCAAAGGACAAAGCGATCAAATCTGCGACTTTGTCTGGCAAAAACTTTTTGAAAAAATTTGCAAATGGTCTTTGTAGAACAAAGATCGCCCCGACGCAAACATAACTCATCAAAAATCCAACATCAAGGGCTGACAGAGGTGAAATTATCAAGGTCAAGATGCCAGCGGCAGACAAGGCCGAAAGCCCATCATATCTTCTGCCAAACAGTCCTGCGGCAATCAAAAACAGCCCCATGATCATCGCTCTTAAAATTGATGGCGCAAAACCACAAATGTAAGCATAGAGCAAGAGCAAGCACAGTGTCAAACCAAAATTGACAAACCTGTTGACGCGACACTTTTTCATGACCCATGCGATCAAACCTATCAAAAATGTCACATGAAGTCCAGAAACCGTCAGCAAATGAATGATGCCTGAAAAACGATAGGCGTCGTCTATTTCGGTTGTGACATATGATTGATCGCCTGTTAACACAGCATAGGCCACACCTGCATTTTGCTCGTCCATATTTTCAAACAAAACTTCTTTGATTTTTTCACGAGCGGTTTCGTCAAAGGTTTTTCCTCCGCTGACGAGGCTAAGCTCACTTCCCTGCACGCTTGATGAATAGGCAATTTTTGAACGCAAAGCATAGGTGTTGAACGAACCCATCGTGAACAATTTGACATTTTCAAGATCCGATGTGAAGGTTAAAATGTCGCCAACACGAATTTCCTCAGATGGCGACCAAACATAAAGTTGAATGTTGCCCACCCTGTCGCCGTCAGCAGTGACATCTTCCAAAACCAGTGAATAATAACTTTCTCCCACAGTGATGTTGTCCGTCACTCTGCCAGAAATTTGTGCATTTTCATATTCCCTGCCCAAAAACGAGTTGTAACTCAAAAAATAAATTCCATTTCCTCCAAAAAAGAAAATCAAAGCCAGCAGCATAAACACATATCTCTTTTTGAGCAGTCCATAAATGACCACACTGCCAAGCGCCAAAACTGTTAGAACAACATAAAACACATCTGCCGCGTACAATTTTCTTGCGCAGATGATGCCAAAAAGCAAGCTTAAAAAGATGACGACAATCGGCCGAAAGTTGATTTTAAAAGCCGAACTGGTTTTGGAAAACATTGCTTATTTCTTCTTTCAATAAATTTTACAAAATTCGCCGAGATTCGCAAAATGAAATTGAATATAAAACGCCAAAATTCTCACTCTAAATGCGATTAAAGGCATGTCTTAGAGGAGATAATTATGTCAAAAAAAGAAAAAAGCAAAGAAAAAGATGTCTACAAAACAAAAGAAGTTGACAGAACTTGCAATCAGCCTGCGAATTTTGCGGGCATGGAAACAATTAGCCCAAATTGGCATAAACTGCTTACAGGTGAAGATTTTGTCTTGCCTGGTGAAGTTTATGAAGAATTGTTGCCGCTGGAACAGGCGGACTTAAACGATTTTTGGAATGGGAGTTATGGAGGAGTTAAGCGTAAAACGCGGTGAAATTTACATGGCTGATTTGAGCCCAGTGGTCGGCAGCGAACAAGGCGGCGTCAGGCCTGTTTTGATCATTCAAAACAACATTGGAAACCGCTACTCCCCAACCGTGATAGTTTCCGCAATCACAAGCAGACTTGGCAAAACAAAATTGCCAACCCACATCGAACTTCCAAGTGACAAGTATAACCTTCCAAAAGACTCAGTGGCACTGCTTGAACAAATTCGCACACTTGACAAACGCCGTTTGCGCGAAAAAATAACCTGCCTTGAAGAAGGCAAAATGAAAGAGATCAATCGAGCAATACTTATTTCCCTGGGATTTGCAGAAAAAAATTAAGCCGCGATAAGGCTTAATTTTTGTATTTTATCATTTCAATATTTAAAAGGCCTATTTTTTTGTCAAGGCCACCAGCATAGCCAGTCAATTTTCCTCCCGCCCCAAGCACTCTGTGGCAAGGGATCATGATTGCGATTTTGTTTGCACCAACCGCCCTCCCAACAGCGCGCGCAGACATTTTTTTGATGCCACTTTGTTTTGCAAGTGCCTCGGCAAGCTGACCATATGTGATGCTTTGGCCATAATCCAATTTCTCCAAAAGCTGCCACACCGATTTTTGAAAAGGCGTGCCCTCTGTTTTGAGCTGCACTTTTTGGGTTGGAACCTTGCAATCGAAATATTCGTCTAGCCACTTTTTGGCGGCGTCGATCGCTGGGCAATCCTGGCCCTGCTGGCAAGTCTCATCGAACGCAACTTCTGTGATAAAGCAGCCATCACTCACAATTTTAATTCCTCCGAGAGGAGAATCATAACGCCCTACAAACATAATCGCTCCTTATGTTTAAATTATAACATTTTCACAATTTAAAATAAAGAAATTTTAAATAAAAAAAGAAGGCAAATCTGCCTTCTTAAAGTTTGGTAGCCCATAGGAGGATCGAACTCCTGATTCCACCGTGAGAGGGTGGCGTCTTGACCACTTGACCAATGGGCCATCTTTTGATGCGAAAACATTTTAGCAAATTCAACAGAAAATAGCAAGAGTTTTCTGCAAATTTTGCCAAATGTTTTGCATCAGTTTCAGTTTTGTATGAAATCAAGCACTTGTTGCAACTTTTGTTCGATGCTTTTGATCGACATAGTCACGGTTTGCACCTTTTCTTTTTTCACGTTTTCAGCCGTTTGCAACGAAAATTCCTCACAAATCTTGTCGGCGCGTCTGTATTTTCCGTTTTGCATAGGCCTTTTGCAGTGCCCACATTCCACTTTTGTAAACCCAGAATTTTTGGTTAAAATGTAGTGTTGAGCATAAAATTTGCATTCTTTGCATGTGTTTGTCATAAGTTCTTTCTCCTTTACAAACCCATTATAACCCATGCAAAGTTCAAAAGTGTTGACTGAGCGGCTATATTTTAATTTTTTTCGTCAGTTTCTTGCTTTTTTGCTTTTTTTAGTTTGATTTTCCCCTGAAACATGTAAACCACAAACAAAATAAGCAGCGAGAAGGCCATTATGGCAAAGAATGTGACCAAAACAACAAAGGAGAAGTCTGTCATAACGAAGAATTTTGGCATGATTAGGCATGCTGCCACCAACAAGACAAAGGATAGGCAAAGTGTGACGGCTTTGAGTTTGGTTAGCGGAAAACATAGCCACGCCAAATTCAAAAAGCCAGTGAAAGTTAAAACGAGTGTTATGAGCGTGTCATATTCGCTTGGTGACAAGGTGTTGAAATAATTTGAGCCCAGGAAGATGACTATAAAAGCGTTGAACAACATTAAAAGTGCACGCGGAATCGACTTCTTCAAAACCTGCGGGATAAAATTTCCCTTGATAAGCTCGGTGTTGGGTTGGAAGGTCAAAATAAACGAAGGCAAACCAATCACAAGCAATTCCAACAAGAAAAGCTGCCTTGGTTGGAATGGATAAGGCACAACCATCACGATTGTTGCAAGGCACATAACAAGCGTGAACAAGGTTTTCATCAGGTAAAGCACTGAGGAGTTTTGCACATTGTTGACAACCTGTCTGCCCTCTTTAACCACACTTGGCAATGATGTGAAATTGGAATTTAAAAGCACAAGGTGAGAAATGTTTCTGGCGACCTCACTTCCGTCTGCCATGGCGATGGAGCAATCCGCCTCTTTTAAGGCCAAAGTGTCATTGACGCCGTCTCCTGTCATGGCCACCACCTTGCCTTTCTTTTTAAGCGTTTTAACAATCACATACTTTTGTTCTGGCGAAACGCGGCCGAAAACCGAAAAGTCATCAGCGATTTTTTCCACTTCATCAAGCGACATGTTTTCAAGAGAAATGTATCTTTCACTTCCCTCAACGCCAACTCTTGCGGCGATCTTGGAAACCGTGACTGGGTCGTCACCCGAAATCACTTTGATTTGCACATCATTTTCTTTAAACCACCTGATGGTTTCAATCGCATCATCACGAATGTGATCTTCAAGCACAAACAAAGCAAGCGTTTTGCCTTCATCTGCCCCTCTTTCGGGATCAAATCTTGAAGTGGTTTCAGTGAGCGCCAAAACGCGATAACCAGAGCTTAGTTTTTCTTTCATAAGCTTTTCTTGTTCTGGCGACAGCTTGGCCTTGACAAAAGTTGGTGCGCCAAGATAATAGGTTTTTCCGTTTGCAAATGACGTCACTGAAAATTTGCGTGAAGAAGAAAACTCCACCACTTCTTTCACCTTCATGTCATTCATAGACCCAAATTTTTTGACAAGTGCAAGCCCTGTTGCATTGTTGGATTGTTGCGCACCCAACACGTTTGCTATGATTCGATCGAGTTTTGTTTGATTTTTTGCATCAATGAGAATGGTTTCCAAAACATTCATCGTTCCATCGGTGATTGTTCCGGTTTTATCCAAACACAAAACATTGCTTCGAGCCAACATTTCGATTGAATATAGATCTTTGACCAAGGTCTTTTTTCGACCCAGTTTTACGACACCAACAGACAAACTGATTGTGATAAGCAAAAACATGCCCGCTGGGATCATTCCCGTCAGTGCCCCGGCCGTGTTTGTGATGGTTTCATTGATGCCATTTCGCAAAAAGAAATATTCCTTTAAAAAGGTCAAAACTCCAAGTGGAATCAAAATTATGCCTATATATTTGATCAGGCTGTTTATGTCTTTAAACAAATTGGAAACCGGTGCTTTGAATTCTTTTGCGCGTGCAGCGATTGTTTGAATATAGTTTTCCTTGCCCACCTTTTCAACACGAGCATAACATTTGCCGGACACCAAAAAACTGCCAGAATACAGATTGTCTCCCGCGCCCTTTTTGATCGCATTAGACTCACCTGTTAAAAGGCTTTCGTTGACCTCAATGTTGCCCTCCAAGATTTTGCAATCCGATGGAACTTGATCACCATTTGACAAGATGATCACATCATCAAGCAAAATTTGTTCCGCTTTGATTTCAACTTCTTGTCCGGATCTGACCACTTTGATTTTTGGAAGCGTGACAAGCGACAGTTTTTCCACCGTCATTTTGGCACGAATTTCTTGAATGATTGCAACAGCTGTGTTACAGAAAATAACAAGCAAAAAAAGCAGGTCTCCATACGCACCAACACAAATCAATGCCACAGCAATGATAAGCCAAATCAAGTTGAAAAAAGTGCAGGTGTTTTTTACGAAAATAGAAAAATATGAGCGCGTGGATTTCACTTTTGAGGTGTTGATCAAGTTATGCTCTTCACGCTCGGCAACCTGCTCGGCACTTAAACCATAATTTTTAGTTGTATCATAGCGGACAACTTCGAAATCCGCAGACTTTTTTCTCATTATTTTTAGAATACAAATTAATAAACAAAAAGTCAAATAAAAAGCGCATTTCCTTGACAAAATATTCGCAATGCGATAGGATAGAAACATGGATACAAACATCAAACCAAGCCAAAATATAAAAGAGCTTGCCAAAATCGTTGGCGGCGATTTTTACATTGTTGGAGGATTCATCAGAAACAAACTCATGGGCCGCAAATGTGAAGATGAAGATCTTTGCAGCGCTTTGACTTTGGACGAGCTGGAAAAGCGTTTGGAAGGTTCAGAATTTTCATTAAAACAAAAAAATAAAAGTTTTGGAACTTGCAAAATCGTTTGTGGCAACAAAAGCTATGATTATGCGACTTTTAGAAAAGAGACTTACAAAAAAGGCCACTGCCCTGACGAAGTCGAGTTTGTCAAAACTCTTGAAGAAGATGTCCTCAGACGCGATTTTACGATAAACAGCATTTATTACAACATAAATAAGCAGGAGTTTTCCGACCCTCTCCATGGACTGGACGACCTCGAAAAAAGAAGAGTTCGTGCCACCAGCCCTGCCATTTTGACAAATGATGGCTTGCGCATACTCAGAATGATTCGCCTTGCGTGCGAACACAATTTTTCCATCGACAAACAAACCTGCCAAGTGGCCATGGCAAATGTCGACTTGATCCGCGAGATCAGCAAAAACAAAATTATTGAAGAAATCAAAAAACTTTTTGATCACACCGATGTCAAGGGCACTTTAAAAGCCCTGAAACTTTACAACAAGTTTGGAGTTTGGAAACGCATAGGTCTTGACACAAAAAAAATCAAATTTAAAATGGTTGGAAAATGTGAATCAAAAATTTTGGGCCTTGCAATCGACATCGTTGACACAATCAAGCCAGCCAGCGTTTCATATTTTCTTTCTCACCTGTTTGAGGACGCAGGCCTGACTAAAAAAAGATTGAATCAAATCATCAACATTCTTTCAGGTTATTATGACGCATTAAATCACATAAAAAATAAAAACTTTTTCTTTAAATATTTTGAAAATTTCCCACAAATATATGAACTTTTGTTAAAAAAATCGATATATTTGGCCCAAAAATACAATTTCTTTTACAAATATATCATTTCACATAAACTTGTGATCAGTGTGAATGATCTAAAAATTGACAAAAAAGACTTGAAGAAAAACTTCCCATCTCT
>CALVYS010000011.1 GCA_944372355.1 uncultured Clostridia bacterium
AATGGCTATGGGAATTTTTGGAGGACTTTTCAGAGCGCTTGGTTTTGAAAGTGAAGATGAGGCAAAACCTGTCAGAAAAAAAAGCAAAAAAACCGAAACCAAAGCCTCTTTTAATTTAAAAAAGGACAAAATTGAAAAGCCAGATCGCATAGATGGGGTGAAGGTGATCTATGTTGAAGGCATGTTTAGTGCAAAAAAGGCGCTTGATTTATACAAGGCTGGCGAGCCAGTTTTGGTCAACGTTCAAGAGGCCGATGAACGAGATCGCATTTTGGGCTATCTGGAAGGCTTTGTAACAGCGACCGGCGGGAAGGTTGAAACGATAGAAGAAAAAATACTTGTTATTTTGTTGCCGGAAGGAGTTGAAATTGAATAAAAAGCTACCTTTGTTTTTGACGAGATTTCTGTGCATCGCTCTTCCAATCTTTGCCGTTTTCTTGATCGCGGATTTGGTGAGCAAAGCTTTGATAGATTCGGCATTGGCTCTTGGCGAGAGCGCATCTTTTTTGCCGGGATTTATTGACATCGTAACTGTTCACAACCAGGGCTCGGCGTGGGGACTTTTTGAAGGCATGGACGTTCTGGTCATCATGATCACTTTCATTTTTGTAATCGGCCTTGCTTGGTACACTTTTGCTGAAAAAATATCACACCCGCTTTATCACGTGGCTTTCGGATTTATGCTTGCCGGCTGTATTGGAAATTTGGTCGACAGGATTGCATTTGGATATGTTCGTGACTTTTTGCATTTTGAATTTTGGCCAAGCTTTCCCGTTTTCAACATAGCAGACATTTGTTTGACCATCGGCGTTGTGCTGTTTGTCATTTTTGTTATAATTATTTCAGTAAACCATTATAAGAACAAGAAAAATGAGGGGAAAATTGAACAAAAAGATCAAAATTGAACAAAATTTTGTGGGAGAGAGGTTGGACGTGTTTGCAACCAATTTTTTGCAGGCGTCTTCACGTTCTTATGTGAAAAATCTGATTGAAAATGGCAAAATTGTTGTCAATGGAAGTGCTCAAAAAGCCGGATATGCATTGAGGGCAAACGATGAGGTGGAATTTTTTGAAACTCAACCTCAGCCGATTGAAGCCAAACCGCAAGAGGTGGATTTCAAAATCGTTTATGAGGATCAAGATTTGCTTATTGTTGACAAACCGCAGGGATTGGTGGTGCACCCATGCCAAGGCACCAAAGACGGCACTCTGGTCAACGGTTTGCTTGCAAGAGTCAAAGATTTGAGTGGCATCAATGGCAAATTGAGGCCAGGCATTGTGCACAGGCTGGATAAAAACACATCTGGTCTTATGCTTGTTGCAAAAAATGACTTTGCGCATGTCGCTCTTGCAGAAATGATCAAAAACAAAACTGTTTCACGCAAATATCTTGCCCTTTTAGAAGGTGTGGTTTGGGAAGATGAGGGCCACATCGAAAACTATCTTGCCAGAGATAAAAAAGACAGAAAAAAATATGCGGTTTCAAGCGAAGGCAAGCTGGCTATTTCCAATTTTAAAGTGGTCAAGCGTTTTCAAAACTGCTCGCTTGTTGAATTTTCACTTGTAACAGGCAGAACTCATCAGATTCGCGTGCACGCCGCATTTATCGGGCACCCAGTGGTTGGAGATGAGGTTTATGGCAAAGCACAGAAAGGCCTTAACGGTCAACTTTTGCATTCTTACAGCTTGCAATTTAACCACCCAAGAACAGGCAAGAGCATGAGTTTCACATCGCCGCTGCCAGATTATTTTGAGGATTACATTTCAAAACAAAAAGAGTTTAAAGCTTAAAAAAAAAACGGCCGAGGCCGTTTTTTTAAACTTGAAATTCTGAGATTCGCACATTGTGCAGTTTTCTTTGTTCTTCCATCATATTGGAAAGCATCTCGCGCACTCTGTAAGGGTGGGCGATATGTCGAAGCCTGAATTCAGGGTTTCGTTCGTCATTCGAATACAAAATTATGGTGCCAGTGCGGAAAATTTTGTCAAACAAGGATTGATGCAAAGTCAAGTCATAAACACGATAGATGTTAAGTTCATCTACAACGGAATAAAGCAGTCCAACATCTGAAAATAATTTAAGCCAGGCGTCGCCTTTTTTGATCAATCTGTATCTTGTAAAAGACCAAGGCAAGCCAAAATATCTTTTGCGGTCCTTCCACAAAAGTTCAGCGTCCATGCCGTATTTTCTTTTTGTGCTTTTATCTCCGTTCATGTCTGTTTCCTTTTATTTTTCTTAATTTTACATTATTTAATCAAAAAAGTAAAGAAAAAAGGCCTAAAAAGTTGATTTTAGGCCTTTTTTGTCACTTTAAAAGCTTTTTCTTAGCATTTATTCATGCAGTTTGAACCGCAGCCACCGCAGCATCCGCAAAGCACAAGCACTAAAAGCAATGTGCAGATGTCACAGCCGCAGCCACCGTTATTGCCGCAACCGCAGCATTGCAAAAGCATGAGCAGGATCAAGATGGAGCAGCAGTCACAGCCGCAGCCACCGTTGCCGAAGCCTCCAAAAAAGTTCATATGTACCTCCTGAAAATTTTGTCCTATGCATATTTGTGCAGTTATCGCTTACACATTAACATATTATTAAACGCGCTCGCATTTTGTTACAAATTCGGCATTTTTCGATAAAAATTTTTTACATAGCTTGGCGTGCTTTTCGCACAATAAAACAAAAGGCTTTTGTGCCAAAATTGAAGGTGGTTTTTGAGGAATTATTCAGCAAATTGATTGACATATTTGACAGGATATATTAAAATAAATCATCAAGGCAAAATTTAAGTGCCACGAATGACTTTAATAGGAGTGACAGAAAAATGTTTCAAAATCGAAAAGCAAAAAAATCCAATGTACTTAAAGGCTCAGCAGCGGCTCTTGCTGCAGTTTTTTCGCTTTCATTAATTCCAAGCACGGCCATCAATGTCAGCGCTGATTATGTTGGAGGAGGCATAGGTTCAGAAGCTATTGTCAGCTTGAACAATGTTTCAACAGCAACCAAAGGCGACCAAAATGGCTATGAAATCAGGGCGGCTTATTTTGGCACTCAATCCCAAATTCCAATTGGACTTACCGAGGACGATGCTTACAATGATTATTATTCAATAAGCTATGGCGATCAGGGCACGATCTCAGCCATCACATCAGAAGTGACGGTGACTTACAAAAACTCAAACCAGGTTATCGAGATCGAGAAAAACAGCGATGCAACCATCAAAGATCAGCTTTCAAGTGATCCTGCAAATGCTGTCTATGGAACAGTTGTTTTTGACAGCGCAGGGGAATATGTGATTGAGTATTCCATCGACATTACAACAAGTCAAGGAATTCAAAAGCATTTCTCAACGCAGTATTCAGTTTACAGCGAGATTTCAGGCGCTTACTTTGAGTTTGATGAAAATGAACAAAACATCTTGCCAAGCATCTATGACATCAATCTCGTCAAGACAAACAATAGCGGCGCTCTCAAAGATTTGGCACTTCCACTTCCGACCGTTTATAATGAAAATGAGGAAGCACAAGATGTTCAATTTTTCAGCGGCACTGACATTTCAGGTGTGACAGGTGATTATGTTGTAATTTCTGTCAGCGGTGGCAATCCTGTTGCGGTGCAAGAAGACAATGGCTCTTTCTATATTCCTTCAAACTACTTCAATCCAGACGACGCTCTCTATGCTGGCACAGGCATTTTCACGATCAGATATGCTTACTACACACAGAATGGCACTTTTGTTTCCAGCATTGAAAGACAATATCGTGTTGAAGAATCATACTATGAAGATTACGACTATGTGCTTTCTGCTTCACCATCACAACTCTCTGCTGTGACAGGGGTTGAAATCGATTTGCCAGAAATCACAGCTGTGACAAGTGATGAAACAAATCATGCGGGTGAAGAAGTTGCGATTCGCATTGAAAACGTGGTTGCAGAACTTGAAAGCAGCAACGGCTGGATTGTTCAAGAAGGTGCGATTGCAGATGGCAAATTCACTCCACCTGTTGATGGCAATTACAGATTGACATTCACGGTCAGCGATTTTTACGGAAATCAAACAAAAACCATTGACGTGTTTGCAGAAGGAGTTGAAGACACACAAAACCCTGTCGCAATCATATATGACGCAGCAGATGAGGCAAACTATGTTGAGGGCACAAACGATATCAACGAATATATCGACGCTTCATCAAAACTCAAATCAAAAACGCAGACAAACAACGTTATCATCTATGCGATTGGCGCAACAGACAACGTTTCCAGCGCTGCAAATATGAATCTTGTTCGCACGATTCGCGGAAGCTCTGGCAGGACCATCACAATTGGAAAAGAGTATGCTGCTTACAACCTTATTTTTGACTACAATTTTGACACATTGCTTTCAAACAATGAAAGTTTGAGACAGCAGCTTATTGCAGCTGGCATTGTTGAAGAGAGTGATGACCCAGTTTCAGCAGATCTTGAAGAAACAATCAGGGCTTGGCTGCTTGAACACAATTATTTGTTTGTTACATCAGATTCATCACTGACAATCGAAGATGGCTATGCATATATTGATGCTTCCACATCTTCTGGGCTTATGCTCACTGGTTCGGCAAGCGGAACAACTTACACAATCCGTTATGTGGCAACTGACGAGGCTGGCAATGTTAGCACAGCTATCTCTCAACAGATGATCATCACAAACGATCCAACGTTTAGAGATCAGGAAGCTCCGGAAATCACTTTCCCAACCAACCTTAAAAATTCATATAGAACAAACGCAGTCATCACCTTTGAGGCGCCAACAGCTTCTGACGACACCGACACCAACATGAACATCACAGTTGAATACATGTATGTTGGTGGAGATTCAACAGAGTATAATTGGATCCGTCTTGATGATGAATATGAGATTCACCTTTCGGAAATCATGGGTGAGGAATATGATCAAGATCGTCCTGTTCAACTGATCATCAGAGCAACAACAACAGATGACTATGGCAACACAGGCACTTGGACAAAACCTATCGACATCATCGACGTTCAAGACACCCAAGCTCCAACCTTCGTTTATGCACAATACAACGAAGCCACACCAAGTGGTGCCAGCGTTGAACAAAACTCCACAGTCACACTTCCAACACTTGTTTTTGAAGATGACAATGTGGACTACATGAACGCCTTTGTTTATGTAAACCTTATCACAGAGGAAACCGATCCATCTTCTGAGGACTCGACAATCCGCGTTGAAACCCCAATCACAGTTAGGGGAAAATCAGAAAATTCAGATGCGTTGAACAACACTTACGTTTTGACCGCAGGAAACTTCGTTGCTTCGTATGCAGGCAATTACGAAGTCAAAGTTGTGGTTACTGACGCTGGTGGAAACCAAATCACAATGTATTATTACTACACCGCTGTGGGAACAAGCTATGTTGAAGATCCAATCATCACAGGCATTTCAAACACAATCGGTGACAATGGAACAGCCGAAGTTGGCTCAGCAGTGGATCTTGCAACTCCAAGCGTTGCTTACACCTTAGGTGCAAATCAAGCGATCTTTGGCGTTAGCGATGACAATTCAAATGCTGCAACCAACTATACAGTTCAAGTTGTGAATGATTCTCCGGTTTACTATGTGATCAATGAAAATGAAAAAGACACCTTCACAGCCTATGAACCAGGTGTTTACAGATTGCAGTATAATGTGCCAGTCACAATTTACGACACAACAATTTTCCAAGCTGAAACCGATGGAATTTATTACAATGGTGGCAAAGTTCGTCAAGCTTCAAATGGAGATCTTGTGATCATATCTGACAGCGCTGTGATTTACGGTGTGCTTACAGACAAAGCTGACGTGGTTGGCAAAGAATACAGACTTTACAACATCACAGCCAATTTTGCTTCCAGTGAAGGGAAATTCACTTACACACACACATCAGGAACTTACAACGTGAGATTCAATGACGGCTTGCAAATCGTCAATGAAGCAGGAAGTGAAATTGAATTTGCCATCGATGCAAGCGGCAATGTCACAATCGGTGGCAGCGCAGCGACAGCAGGTTCACTTGTTACAAACCTCGATGAATCCACTTTCAAATCCTACAACTTGAAAAGCGACATTCTTAGTTTGACGGTTTCAGACACCACCGCTCCAACTATGGTGGCTGAATACAACTATCCATCAATCGTTGCAAACACCGATCAGAAAATCAGCATTCAAAAAATTGAAGCGACCGATCTCTCTGTGAGAGGTGTTGATCCTTCAAAGAGCTACGTGCTTGTTTCCTATCGTGGAGGTGAGACCAGCTTCTCAACTTCTTACTATATGTCAACATGGGCAGAAGCAAATGGTTACAATAAAGTTTCAGGCAACATCGAAAACTATGCGCTTGACAGAGAAGGCAACTACACAATCACTTATTACGTTTACGATTACAGCGGCAACTTGAACGATGACTATTCTTACTCTATCGCCGTTGGCGACTGCGAGGCACCTGAAATCAACCTTCCAACCGATTTTGTTGAAGAAAATTATGCTCTCAACAGCACATTGACTTTGGACTTTGACAAAATCAGAAATGCGATCTCTGACAATTCAACAGACATCGACGCCTTGCTTGACACTTTGAAGATCAGGGTTGTGAACACCTCAACGAATAAGGAACTTGAAAACACTGCAAATGCAGAAGAGTTCAGATTCAACTACAATCTTGACACTGCTGGAACTTACAGAATTGAAATTTCTGTAACTGATGACGCTGGTTGGACAACAACAAACGATGACACCCAGTTCACAGTTTCAACTGATGCAGACGACGGAACTGATGTTTACAGAATTGTTGGAACAGTTCTCATTGTGCTTGCAGTTGCAGTTCTGGTTGGCGTTATCCTCTACTTTGTGATCAGCAAAGTTAAAAAGGACAAAAAAGTCAAAGCAAAAAATCCAGATGCAAAAAAGAAGGATAAAAAATAATTGACTAAAAAAAGTGCATGAAGCATCATGCGCTTTTTTTATGGCTTTTTGCTTGACAATTTCAGGCAATTATGCTAAACTTGCAAAGTATCCGCATATGAAAGGCTCAAAAAGTTTTGCCACGCAAACGCCTTGTCGTAGCGAGTTTGGTTAGAGGAGGTAAAAAATGTTCGCAGTTGTAGCAACCGGAGGAAAACAATTCACAGTTCAAGAAGGCGACATAATCAAAGTTGAAAAACTTGACAAAAATGTTGGCGACAAAGTTCAGCTTGAAGTTTTGATGATTTCCGATGACAATGGTTCAAGAGTTGGCGAAAAAGTTAAAAACGCAACCTGCCAAGCCGAAGTTCTTTCACAGGGCAAAGCAGAAAAAATTGTCGTTTTCAAATATAAGCCAAAAAAGAATGAACGCAAAAAGCAAGGTCACAGACAACCTTACACTGAGCTTAAAATCTTGTCTGTGAAAGGCTAAGAAAATGACAAAAATATATTTCACAAAAGCGAATGGAAAATATGTGGCGTTTCGCCTGACAGGGCACACTGGCAAGGCAGAACGTGGAGAAGATGTGCTTTGCGCTGCAATCTCAACAGCATCTCAGATGGCTGTTTGTGGAATTCAAGAGGTTGCAAAGGTTGAAGCTGAGGTTGAAATTCGTGAGGGATATTTGAGTTTGAAACTTGAAAATCCAACCAATGAAACCGAACTCATCATCGAAACCTTGTATCGCACCCTTGTTTCCATTTGCGAAAATGAAAAAAAATATGTAAAGTTGGAGGTTAAAAATGAGAATTGATATTCAACTTTTTGCTCACCACAAAGGTGGCGGAAGCACCAAAAACGGCAGAGATTCCAGTGGAAAACGCCTTGGTGTGAAAGCCGCTGACGGACAATATGTTTTGGCAGGTTCAATCATCGTTAGACAAAGGGGAACTGAAATCTATCCAGGAAAAAATGTTGGAATGGGAAAGGATTACACTTTGTTTGCATTGATCGATGGAGCGGTTAAATTTGGCAAACATAACGGCAAAAAGATCGCAACAGTTTTAGAAAACAATTGATATTTTCCGCTTATTTAAGCGGAAATTTTTTTGAGGAAACATGAATTACATAAAATTAAAAGACAAACTGCAAATCATTGGCAAACAAGATTTCAATCCACAGCACATTTTGGAGTGTGGACAGATTTTTTGTTTTCAAAAAGATGGCGAAAAGTTTAAGGTTTGGTCAGCCGACAAATTCGCCGTTGTTGAAGAGACGCCAAACGGTTTTGATATCCTCGCCAAAGATGTTGATTATTTTGAAAACTTTTTTGATTTAAAAACAGATTATTCGGCCATAAAAGCAGAGCTTGCAAAGCATGAAATCATGCGCGAGCCGATAAAGTTTGGGCAAGGAATTAGAATTTTAAAAAATGATGCCTTTGAGGTTTTGATTTCTTTTATCATTTCTGCAAACAACAATATAAAAAGAATTCAAAAAACGATTTTTGCAATGAAGGCGCGATTTTGTAGCGAAGCTTTTCCAACCCAAGATCAGCTTCTCTCACTCAATGAAAGTGATTTCTATCAACTGGGCCTGGGTTATCGTGCACCTCAAATGTATAAAGCGTTGAGGCAATTTACAGCTGAGGATTTGCAACAATGGAAAAAATTGCCAACCGAAAAATTGAGAGCAAAACTCATCTCGATTTCTGGTGTTGGGCCAAAAGTTGCCGACTGTGTTTTGTTGTTTGGTTTTGGCAGAAAAGATGTGTTTCCTGTTGACACTTGGATCAACAAAATGTATAATATGTTTTACAGAGAGGAAAGCAACAGAGAATCAATTCGAAAAAATCTGCTGGAAATCTTTGGTGCTTATGCTGGTTATGCTCAGCAATATCTGTTTTATTTTCAAAGATCATTTTTAAAAAAATAAGAGGTCGCCTTGTTAAGCGGCCTTTATTTTTTTAAACAAAGGGTATTTACATTCGACAAAATCCATGATATAATACAACCAAAGGAGGAGGGAAGTGGAATTTGTTGAATTCTTCACCCAAATGCACTGGGCAGTCATAGTTTTGCTTGTGGTTTGCGTGGCCTTATTCGTCATTGAAGGCGTCGTTCCTGGTTTTGGAATATGGGGAATTATGGGGATCATAGCCGGCGTTGCAGCGATCATTTGCGAAGCTGTTTTCACTCAATCGTTGTTTGCAGTGTTTTTTATGATTTTCTTGATATTGTTGCTGTTCACGATCATCTTTGTCGTGTTTTCAGTGCTATTAAGCAAGGGGGTGCTGAAAAAAACGCCTCTTGTCGAGACCAAAACAGCATTGCCAGAGGATTACAAAAACGCTGAAAATCTGAAGCAACTTGTTGGGAAAACTGGCAAAGTGATCACCATTTGCAAGCCTGCTGGCAAAGCAGAAATCGATGGCAAGGTTTATTCTGTCAGAGCTTTGGATTCAAACATTTACGAAGGCGAAACGATCGTCGTTGTTGCAATCAAAGACAACACGATTTTAGTTAAATTGAACGGAGGAGAAGATGAATAGTTTAATTTGTGCGATAGAAGGCTGGGCTGTTGCGTTGATTGTGCTTTGTTGCATTTTGGCAGCCGGTCTGGTTGTTTTGTTTGTGCTTGTGCCAATCAAAACTTGGTTTGTTGCCTTGGTTTCAGGTGCACATGTTTCAATGGCAAGGCTCGTTGGCATGAAATTGAGAAAGGTGAAATACAAACTCATCGTAGACTCTTACATCATGGCGAGAAAGGGTGGAATAAACATCAGCATCGTTGATTTGGAAACCCATTACATGGCTGGCGGAAACGTTGACAACATCATCAAAGCTCTGATTGCTGCACACTCTGCTGGCATCGATCTGACAATAGATCTCGCAAAAGCCATAGACCTTTCTGGAAGAGATGTTGTTGAAGCGATTGAGACTTGTGTCACTCCAAAAATTATTGAGGTAAAACACATCGCGGCAATAGCACAAGACGGAATCGAAGTGATAATAAATGTCAATGTAACTGTAAAAACCGACATTCGTGAGCTTGTTGGTGGAGCTGGAGAAGACACCATCATTGCCAGAGTTGGCAAAGGCGTTGTAAGTTGCATTGGAGCGGCAGAAAATTATACTCAGCTTTTGGAAAACCCAGCGGCAATAGGTGACGAAATTTTAAGAAAAGGTCTTGATGATGGAACAGCATTTGACATTGTTTCAGTCGATGTTGCAGACATAGACATCGGAAAGAACCTTGGCGCAAAGCTTGAAATGGACGAAGCGGAAAAAGATCGTCAAATAGCAAACGCGGTGGCAGAAAAAACAAGAGCCGCCATGGTGGCAGAAGAGCAGCGCTACAAAGCAAAAACCCAAGAGATGAAAGCTGCCGTGCTTGCTGCGGAAGCTGAAATTCCAAAAGCGATCGCGGGTGCAATCAGAGATGGAAAGTTTGGCGTGCTTGATTATTACAAACTCAAAAACTTGCAAGCAGACACAGCAATGAGATCTTCAATCGCAGGCATTGAACAAGACAGTGGCGACGGGGAGGCGTGATCATGCCAGTTTGGGTTTGGGCGATTTTGATTGTTATTGCAGCGCTGGTGCTTTGCGTTGGAATCTACATTTATGCAAAACGCAAAGCGATCTACAACAATTTAAAATCAAAACTGTCGTTGAAGCATTTTTCAAAAGAGGAGCGATCCAAACGCAAAGCTGAAAAACAAGCTCGCAAGCAGCCAGCCACTCCAATCGAGGCAAAGGAGAAAGAGCCAGAAATCAGCTTTGAAGAAAAAGAGATCATCGTCGATGAAGAAAAACCAGATGTGCAGTTTGAAGGCTATTTGCCATCGTCCGAGTTTATTGAACAGCCTGCCTATGTTCAAGAAGATCGGCCGACATTGCGAAGGCGCTTTCCAAACAGCCGCTTTGAGCAGGCGAATTGGAATCGACAACGCATGATTCAGCAGCAACAAAAATTGCCAATAAAAGAGCAGATCAAAAATCTTTCTCCAGAGATGAAAGCGATCATATTTGCAAACGTGTTGGATTCAAGACTTGATGATAGTGACAAATTTTAACAAAAAATAAGCAAATTTTTGCTTATTTTTTTTATTTTTTTTCATATTTTTTTAAAACATTTAATAAATTAATATTTTTATCTTTTTATCAAAACTAATAATTCTAATTATGCGCATTTTTTCATAAGCATATTAAAGGAGAAAAATGCGTGTTTAATTTTTTTTCAGAATTAAAAAAAATCGTAAAAAAAGAAAAATTTATTGACAGATATAACATCGTAAATATGTCTGGAAAAATTTTATATGTCGAGGGCCACACCGGGCTTTGTCAACTTTCCAAGGAGCTGATCACATTCAAGTTCAAAGGTGGGGTTATCATCGTGGAAGGCAAAGATATGGTGATGAGTGAGCTTAGCGAAACGACGCTTAAAATTGTGGGAGAAATAAAAAGAGTTGAGGCGCTTTGATGAAAAAGAAAAACTATCATCTTTTTGAAATAAAAGGCGTAAATCAAGAGCGTTTTTTTAATAATCTCGTAAAGCGCTATAAAATTTTTGAGCTTGACCGAAAGGACAAGACTCACTGCTCATTCAAGGTGAATTATCGTGACGCCAAAAAAGTGCGCGCGGAAATTTTAAATGCGGGCTTGACGATTGAAAAAGAGCGTTCAAAAAGCTTGCTTTACTTTTTGACAAAATTTTTAACATGCTATGGCATTTTGAGTGCGATCGTGATTTGTTCTTGTTTTTATTTTATTCAATTTTCAAGAATCGAAAGAATTGAAGTTTGGGGTGACTATGATTCCGAACTAATCAAGGAATTTGTCGAGCAAAATCTTCAAAACAAAAACAAAAACCGCGTTGACTGCCAAAAAATCGAAAATCTTATCAACAATGAGTTTGATGACCTTTCTTTTGTGAGTGTGGCGATCGTGGGTCAAACCATGGTTGTCAATGTCAAAAGCTCGATTGTTCCGCCTGAAATGCAGGGAGAGTTTGCTCCGATTATCTCTCCAAGCGATGGAATTGTGAGAGAAATCAATTTGATTCAAGGCACGCTTAAAGTTGATGTTGGTGACATAATTCAAAAAGGGCAGATTCTTGTGGAAGGATATGTCATAAATTCTGAGGGGGAAAGCATGGATTTGCAGCCGAGAGCGGAGATCGTGCTGGACGTTTGGGCTGAGGGGGAGAGCGTGCATTTTGACCAGCAGCTTGTGACCTCTCGCACTGGGAATAAAACAGTTCGCACCAGCGTCACCCTTTTTGGTCATGAATTTTACTCAAACAACGCCCAAGTCCAATTTGATCAATATGAAGAAGAGCAGACTTCAAAACCCTTGATTAAAAACAACCTCTTGCCTTTTATTCTCACCAAAACGACCTATTATGAAACCCAAACACAGCTTGTTGTTTCTTCTTTTGCTGAGCATGAGCAAGAGATGATCTCGCAGGCCAGAGAAAACTGCTTGCAAAATCTTGCAGAATATGAGATAATAAAAGACGAAAATTACAGGATAATCGAAGCCGCAGGAACCACAACAGTCAAGTATGTGATAACTGCCAGTCTTCGTGTGGTGGGATAATGAAAATTTACACGAACAAAAATGGCGCGATAAAATCCGAGCTGTTTGACGAGGCTCTCGCGCTTACGAAAAATCAAGTGGAAAACCTCGCTGTGGGGGTCGAGTTTGTCTCTGCTTTTAAAATCAAAGCTTTAAACAAAAGAATTCGTGGAATAAACAAAGTGACAGATGTGCTCTCGTTTCCAATGCTTGAAGGTGAAAAATTTGAATTTTTGCAAGCTTGCGAAGAGGAGCGCGATCCTTTTTCAAGTGAGTTGTATCTTGGCGACATTGTCATCTGCTTGCGCAGAGCAAAAAAACAGGCGAAAGATTTTGGGCATTCACTGGAAAGAGAGCTTGCTTTTTTAGCTCTGCATGGCTTTTTGCATTTGCTCGGATTTGATCACATGAAACCAGAAGAAGAAAAAGAGATGCAATCGCTGGCAGAAAAAGTGCTCGCTAAATTTGGATTGACGAGGGGGAAAGATGTATAAATTTGGATATGTCGCTGTGCTTGGCAAGCCAAACGCGGGCAAAAGCACACTTGTAAACAGTTTGGTGGGCGAGAAAGTGGCCATAGTTTCAAACAAGCCGCAAACAACTCGTGACAACATAATGGGGGTTGTCACTGGAAAAAATTTCCAACTTGCGTTTTTAGACACCCCTGGTATACATAGGGCTGGAACGCATTTAGATCGATATATGATGAAAAATGTGCGCACCGCAAAGGCTGGTGCAGACGTGGTGCTTTACTTGATCGACGGCAGTAAGCCTGTGGATCCAGAAGAGATGGAGCATATTGAAAAGATGAAAAAAGATGGTTTGTCTGTCATCGTTGCAAAAAGCAAAAGCGACAAGAAAGTGGTCAATGATTTTGCCTCAGACATATCTTTTTCTGCACTCACAGGTGAAAATTTGCCGGAGCTTTTGGACATGCTTTTGGCACGCCTTTCTCCTTCCAAAACCAAAAACTTTTTGTTCGATGAAGATGAGCTCACTGACAAACCCTTAAAGTTTTTTGCTGCCGAGTTTGTGCGAGAGGCGGCTTTAAAAGTTTTGGACAAAGAGGTGCCTCATGGAGTTGCCGTCGAAGTTGTCAAATTTGAAGATGGCAAAAACCTCGTCAACATTGAAGCTGACCTTGTTTGTTCAAAAGACAGCCACAAGGGCATAATAATCGGTAAAGGCGGCAAAACCTTAAAAGAAATAGGTTCGCGAGCAAGAGCGTCGCTTGAAGAATTTTTAAATAAAAAGGTTATGTTGAAAATCTTTGTAAAAGTTGAAAAAAACTGGAATGACAATCCAAACAAACTTGTAGTTTTGGGCTATAACTAAACCATTCACACTTCACTCTTTTTCACATATAGTGGTAATAGCAGCACTGCGCAAAAGAGGAAATTATGAGTGAAGTTTGGAAGGTGGTTTTTGGTTTTGGTTTTGTCTTTTTAATGACGAGTTTGGGTTCACTTGCAGTATTTCTGTTTAAAAAAGAGGTCTCATCAAAAACCTCGGCCATCATCACTGGACTTTCTGCGGGCATCATGCTTGCGGCTTCAATTTGGTCATTGATATTGCCAGCTATCGAACAATCATCGAGTTTAGGTGATTTTGCCTTTCTGCCAGCAGCGGCAGGTTTTTTGCTTGGGTGCGTGTTTATTTGGGGTATAGACCAGCTTTGCAAACTGATCAACAAAGATAGAGGCGAGGGGTTGAAAAAGCCCACCAAACTTTTTCTTGCAATGACCATTCACAACATTCCAGAAGGTTTGGCGGTTGGAGTGGCATTTGGCGGGGCTTGGGCGCTTGGCGACCCGGTGCTTATTGCAATGGCTTTGAGTTTGGCAGTTGGCATGGGCATACAAAACATTCCTGAGGGTATGGCGGTTGCGCTTCCAATGAAAGAGGCCACAAACAGCAAGTTTAAGGGATTTTTGTTGGGGGTGGCAAGTGGAATTGTCGAGCCCATCGCGGCCGTCGTTGGTTTTTTTCTTGCAGCATTTTTAAGCACAATTATGCCATGGGTGCTCAGTTTTGCGGCTGGTGCTATGGTGCTTGTCATTTTGTCTGAACTTTTGCCAGATGGTTATTCTAAAAACAAAAATTTCAGCATTTGGGCAACGATTTTGGGGTTCATCTTGATGATGATTCTCGATGTGGCTTTGGGATAAAAAAAACAAGGCAAAGCGCCTTGTTGCTTGGCAGGGGTGGAAGGAATTGAACCCTCGACAATGGTTTTGGAGACCATAGTTTTACCACTAAACTACACCCCTTTAAAAAACATAACTTCATTTTACATATTTTGCATTGTTTTGTCAATGAAAAATAAAATGAAGTTTGTTATTTTTTTATTTCGCTCAAAATTTATTGCTTTAAATTTTGAAAGTGATATAATATGAGCATGACTATAAAAAGAGTGATTTCAAAACATTTGGAAAGCAACAGTTTTATCGTTTCACAAGCAGGTGAAGCGATTATTATTGATGCCGGCGTTGAAGAAGACGAAATTTCGAAACATCTTGACGGAGAAAAGGTGGTTGCGGTTTTGTTGACGCATGGGCACTATGATCATGCCGTCTATGCACAGGACTATGCTCGAGCTTTTGGTTGCAAAATCTATGCGGCGGAGGGCATTAAAGAATATCTGGCTGACAGTGACAAAAATTACAGCGAAGGGCACTTTAAAGTTTCAAACTTTTCCGATTTTTGTTTTTTAAATGGCGATGGAAAGGTGAAGTTGGGCGGTTTTGACGTTGCATATTTTTCCACTCCTGGCCACTCTAAATGCGGAATGAGCTTTCTGATCGGTGACACAATTTTTGTTGGTGATCTGATTTTCAGTCAGGGGACAGGCAGGCTTGATCTATATGGAGGCGACAAAACCCAAATGGTGGAAAGTTTGAAAAAGGTGCAAAGCTTGGATTTTCAAATTCTTGAAAGCGGCCATGGTGAGCCCAGCACAAGAGCTTGGCAAGAGCGCAACTTAAAAACCTTTATTCGTTTTCTTTCGCGTTAAAAAAATCCGATTTTCATCGGATTTTTTCATACTTGCACTTCGTCAATTGCTTGCACAAGTTGCTGCACATTTTTATCGCTTTCTGATGGCAGAGGATTTTCTGGGATCTCAGCTTTTTCGGTGCCCATGAGGCGAGAGTATTTTTTTTTGAAGCATTCGCAATATTTTCCGTTTACAACACCTTCATCATGGCATTTTTTGCATGAGTAAACCGGCTCGATGGAAGAGATGCCAAGCTGCTTTAATTTTTCTTTCAACTGTGATTTTAAATTTTGCAAAATTGATTTGTCATGTTCCTTTCCGAAAGCTTCGTCTTTTGCAAGGGATATCTTTTCTTCATTGAATGCGTTGTAAATTGCTTTAAATTCTTCATCTTTCAGTGCTTTGACCAGCGCGTTTTGTGCTTTAAGTTCTGCCGAGCGTTTGCGTTGTTGCAAAATGGCCATCGCTTGTTTTTGTTTCAAGTTTGCATTCACTTCTTCTTGATTGAATGATTTGCCCTTTAAGTAGGTGATGTTTTCTGATTTAACAGCGCCATATTTTTTTGCTTCCTCAACATTTTTCACGCCTTTATCATGCCAGGTCGCAAGCAGGCGATTCATATATTGCAGTGGGCCGAGTTTTCCAACCGAAAGGGTGGCGGCATATGAGATAAGCTCTGGTGATGCATTCCAGCCCAAGGTCCAAGTCTTGAACATTTCGCGGTCAAAACTATTGACCCTTCGGCTGATGCCAAGCGAGGTTAAAACCTCTTTGATTTGCGCGTCATTTTTCAAAAGCTGGTTGAAGTAATCCATCAAACTTTCGGTGGTCAAAATTCCAAGCTTGTAAAGTTTTTGCATAAGGCCGTCCATGCCTTCCAAATTTCTGATTGAAGACTTGAAGCAGTATTCCGCAACCTTTAAGATCGCGTCAACTTCAAATCCAAAGTTGATCCAAGGGGAGATGTAGTTTTCAATCTCGCTGTCAAGAGATTCATAAAACAGTCCAAGAGATTTGTTGACTTGTTTTGCAAGTTCGCGCATAGAGTCTTGTGCAAGTTGATGCTCTTTGATTTCTGACACGGAAAATTTGCGCGCAGCATAGAAACCTTCCAAAAGCGAGTCAAGTTTTTCAAAACCGCCTTTGCGCTTCATAGATTTGGCCACGAAAATGATGGCATCGTCCTCAAATCCCAAGTCGCGTGACCATTTTTGATAAAGCGCTCGCTCTTCAATGTAGGCGGAGCGTTTGATTCCAAGGGCGTTTAAAATTTGTGCAAGGCTTGATGTGCTTTGCTCCATCTGGCACAATTTTTCTTCAACTTGTTTGACGGTGAGAAAACCCTCACTAGCCCAGTTTCTTGCAACGGTCAAAATATAGTTGTAGCCAACAGGTTTTTGTTTGGAGTCGATGCAATATTTCATAATCATGATAAGCGCTTCTTGCTCCATGTGTGAGCGCTCTAAAAATTCAAAATATTCTCCATATTCTGTTTTGGTTATTTCGCGTTTTCCTTCAAAAAGCGCCTGGGCTTGACGGAGGAAAACCTCGTATTTTTCAGGCTTGAAAAGCTTGGTTCCGGTGAAGATGTTTTTGAGCGGATTGAAAAGAATTTCGATAGGGTGGGTGGAAAGCACCTGAACCAGGCCTTGCTCCTCCCAATATCTAAATGCGGTTTCCACATCTTCTTCGCTCATGTTAAGTTTTTTTGCAAAGTTTTCAAGAGTGTTGTCCATTTTGAGGCCATTTGAAGCTAAAAACAGACCATATAAATAACATTTTGTGCATTCCTCAGGGGCTGCCGGCATAAAAGAATCGATAAAAACATTGTCGATTTCTGTCTTGTTGTTTGCCACCAATTCTGTTGAAAATTTACAAAAAGCCATAGTCACTCTCCAAACTATTTAAGTTTATCACAAAAAGTTTTTTTGTCAAAGAATTTTATCAGAAGTTTGAAAATATACATATTGATATGAAAAAAATGTCACTTTTTTTGTTGTCGCTGTTTTTGCTGCCAGTGGCGACTCTATTTGCCGGTTGTCAAGGGCAGGAAGAGCAATTAAGCGCCTATCAAATTCAACTTTCCTATGATGCAACCTCTCACGCGGCGCAGGGAAGCGTGACTGTTGAATATGTCAACAATTCAAGCAATGCTTTGCAAGAAATCATGTTTCATCTTTATCCAAATGCATTTTCCGAGGAAGGTGACGGCCTTGTTTGTTCTGCCTCCAATGAAAGCAAAACCTATCCAAATGGAAAGAGTTTTGGGGGAATAGAAATCTTTGACGTTCAAATTCAAGCAGAGCAAGCTGGTTTTGAGTTGCAAGGTGAGGCGAACATGCTGCTGAAAGTGGATCTGCCGGCTCCTTTATATCCAGATGAAAAAACAAGCGTTGCGATCGAATTTTCCCTAACCCTTCCAAACGCCAATCATCGCTTTGGCTATGGTGAAAACACGGTCAATTTTGGCAATTTTTATCCAATCGCCTGTGTCTATCGTGATGGCAGCGGGTTTGCGACAGATCCTTACACCTCAAACGGCGATCCGTTTTTTTCAGACTGCGCCAATTACACTGTGAGCATAACTTATGGCAGTGAGTATAAAATCGCTTGCAGTGGCGACAGCGTTTCCACCAGTCAAAATGGCGATCAGCTTACAACCACGATCACAGCAGGCAAGGTGCGCGATTTTGCCTTTGTCCTTTCTGACAAATTTCAAGTCCTCTCTTCCAAGGCGGATGGAGCGGTGGTGGAATATTATTACTATTCTGACACCGATCCACAAGGCTCACTTGACACAGCTGTGAAAGCGATCGAGACTTATGGTGATTTGTTTGGCAGCTATCCGTATTCTTCCTTCGCCGTTGTTGAAACCAATTTTGTTCATGGCGGCATGGAATATCCACGCCTCGTCATGATCTCTGACCAGGTGCAGGGTGAGGATTATGACTATGTGATCGCGCATGAAACTGCGCACCAGTGGTGGTATGGAGTTGTCGGCAATGATGAATTCAATGAGTCATGGCTGGATGAAAGCTTGACAGAGTTTTCAACCGCACTCTTTTTTGAAAATCACCCAGAATACAATCTCAGCTATGACCAAATCGTCAGTGGCGCCTACTCAAACTATAACTTCTTTTTGAAGATTTACAAAAAAATCGTCGGTGAGGTTGACACCAGCATGCTTCGCAGCTTGAATGAGTTTGACACCGAACCTGAATATGTCAACAACATCTACACGCGAGGCATCATCATGCTGGCAAGTTTGAGAGATCAAATTGGAGATCGCAAGTTCTTCTCTTCGCTTTCCACCTACTTTAAAGAGTTCTCCTTCAAAAACGCCACGACAGCAGACATAATCGCAGTGTTTGAAAAAAAGTGTGGTCATAAAATGGAAGGGATTTTCAACAGCTGGCTGAATGGAGAGGTCGCGTTTGTGGCGCAATAAAAATAGGTGTAAATTATTTGACTAAATGTTACAAAAAGTGATAAACTAAACATATGAAAGACAAAGAGCAAAGACCGTTGGCAGAAAAACAAAAATTCTACGGCACCAAATCGTGCAACAAAATGTCACCTCGGGGGGGGGGGGGCAACAGTTTGATTGCTCTTTAAAAAACACATTAAAAAAACAAGTGCTAGGCGGGGTGCTGGCATTTTTTGTTTTTTCTGTTTTTTGCTTTGGACTATTTCTTGCAATTTTGAAATTGAATGTCGTGCCTGTGTTGGCGAGTTGGACTGACACAGGCATTTACGCAACTTCTTTTGCAGGTGGAGATGGTTCGGAAGAAAATCCATACAAAATTGCAACACCAGCTCAACTTGGCAGATTTTCAGCGCTTTTCTGGGATACGACAAACTCGAATTATTCATACTATCGTGCTGCGCACTATTGTTTGACAGCCGACATCGATCTTTCTGGCAATGTTTGGAGTCCAATTGGAAGAACCAACACAGGGTTGATTCCTGGCAGCAGCAGCGTGTTGTTTTCAGGATCTTTTGACGGACAAGGTCACACAATATCCAACATCACTGGCACATCTAATTATGGAGACAATGGTCCATATCTTTTTGGAGGGCTCGGCGGCACCTGCAAGAATGTTGTGGTGGAAAATGGCACGCTTGTGAATATCTTGCGTGCAGGCACAGTTGAAAACTGTTCAAGTTTTAGTGATAGTTATTATCAATCTGGGATTGTGCACATCGTTTATTCTGGAACGATTGCAAATTGTTCCAGCTATGGAAGCATACAAAACAGCTTTGAATTGACAACGGACAACGCCTACATGGGCGGAATTGTTGACCAGATTTCAGATATTGGTACGGCAAATATTTCTGAGTGTGAAAACTATGCCAGCATAACTGGGCCGGGCGCTGTTGGTGGAATAACTGGAAACTACTCAGGTGCACTTGGCGGCTTGGTTTCTTCGTCGTTGATTGATTGCGCAAACTATGGAAACATTTCTGCTGACTTTGCCGGTGGAATTGTTGGGGAAGTGCAAACAAGTGGACAAATTCTAAAAAGCGCAAATTTTGGTGATATTTCAGGTCAAACAGCTGCTGGTGGAATAATAAGTGTTTCTTCTAATGGTGGTTCAATTTCAAATTGCTACAACACCGGAGATGTTTTTGCATCGCCTGAAATTTTTGCAAGTGAAAACCCTGCGTTAGAAGGTGCAATTTTTGCAGGTGGCATTGCCGGTGTGACTGGCTATGGCACTTATGACGAAGAGGAGTTTGGCAATACCGTTTATGCGACTAAGATTACAAATTGCTATAATCGTGGTGAAATTGTCAGCCTTGTGGGTGCAGGCGGAATTGTCGGTGGCAATGGCATGGCCTATCAAAGTCAAATTTTAAACTGTTTTAATATTGGCAAAGTCAGTGTTGGTCTGAACGCCGTGGAACCGGCTGTAAGGTATTTGACAAATCAATCAACAATTCAATTAAGTGCAGACAAAGTTTTGCTTGAACAACAAAAAGCGAATGAACTGGCCGTTTTAGAAGAGGAATATATGGAAGGAATGGCCGAAATTGAAAGTTATGAAGCTGAAATTGAAATGCAGATTGCATACACGATTGAAAATCTTGATCAAATCATTGCAGAGGAGCAAGCCAGGATAGAGGAGCGCGTTCAACAGGCAATAGCAGACGGTGCAACAGACGAGGAAGCTGCGGCATTGAGAGAACAACTTGAAGATGAGTTGCAGCAAAACATTGATTCTTTGCCAGAGATGTTTGCTCAAATGAGGGCAGAAATTCAAGCCGAAAAAGACCAACTCAATCAAGCCTATCAAGGTCAAATAGAACAAATAAATTTAAAATATGACCCTGAAATCGACCAACTTGACCAGCAAATTAATGCTATATTTGAACAAACAGAGCAATTTCTTCAAGAAAACCTGACTTCTTTGCAAGAAAAGGTTGATTCGGCAAATGCTGAGTTGCTTTCAAAATCAACATATGGTGGAATTATAGGTGTGCAAACTGAAATGCTTGACAGTTCAGGGGCTAGCACAACTTTTTATGGCAATTCGCAAAATTCTTACTATGGAGGTTTGTGTGAGAATATAGGTGGAGTTCAGGGAGAGGATACAGAAAGCATTTTCTTTGTGGACAACATTGCAGAACTTGCAAAAGAAGCGGATTGGTATTCATCTGAAATCTGGGAAGAGAACAATGCTTGGCGCATGGGATTTGATTGGCAGTTTGTCGAAGGAGAAAATGATGGCTATCCAGTTTTTGCTGAGGCAAGCTCTTGGGAAAATTTTGTTGACACAGATTTTGCAGGTGAGGGAACCGAAACGAACCCATATCTCATCACTTCGGCGGAGGAACTTGCCGGGCTTGCTTATCTTGTCAACAACGGAACTGAGGATTATGCCTCTGCAAATTATTTGCAAACCACCAACATAAACTTAGGCTCTCATTATTGGGAACCGATAGGGTTTGCTGAGGATTTTCCTTTTATGGGGAATTATGATGGTGGCAATCACACGGTTTCTGGGCTTATTTTTGATGAAACTCAACAACTTGGCACCTGTGGCTTGTTCGGCATCGTGGCAATAAATCAAAACGGCGAAACCATTGAAGATATGCTGCCAGAAATCAAAAATCTTGGCATCACTGGGCCAACAATAACCTTTTATGGAATGTCCAATGGAGCGATTATCGGTGGGGCTGTTGGCTCGTCAGAGGATATAGGGGTCAAACTTACAAATTGCTACAATGAAGCCGACCTTGAAGTGCGTGGGACCATGGCATATGTAGGTGGGCTTTTTGGCTCGTTAGGATATCTGTCAATCAGTGATTGTTTTAATGCAGGCGATATAGCTGGTGGAGATGTGATGTCAATGATTTTTGGGATTGGTATGGCTGGCACAGGTGTTGTGGGGGACATTAAAAATGTGAACAATTTTGGCGATATCAATGGGCTGCAAGTGTATGGCCTTTTGGCAATATACAACTTTCAAAATGGCATAACAATCGAAAATTGTCACAACTATGGCACGCTTTCCGCAACCGCTGCAATTATGCCACTGTTTTATATCGGCAACGCAAGCAATGCTTCAAATGAAACTGTGAACTTAACCTTTAAAAATTGTGGTAACTCGGGGACGTTGAATTTTTTGAATGAAGATTGTTTTGCTTTGCCAATGTTGAGTATGTCAATGGGGACTTCAAACAACACCACTGACAAAAATGTTTTGATAGAAAATTGCTACAACACAGCTGATTTGTTTTTGAATGTGACTGGCTCAAATCGAGTTTGTGGCACATTTTTTGGCTTTCTTGATGACTGGAACGTCACAATCAAAAATTGTTTCAGCACGGGCAACATAACCTCCAATGTGTGGGTAGGAGGATTCATTGGATCTGCCAATCAAATCACGATAACAGGCAGCTACTTTTCAGGAAGAATTGAATCGTTTGGAGACAATGGCGACTATTCAGGAGTCGCAGGCTTGGTTGTGAATGCAAACTCTGCAATCATTGAAAACTGCTATTTTAACGGCCAATTAGTCGCTTTGGGAGCAGGGGGCGGCTTGATTGGAGTTGCTGAAAACGCAACAGTTTCAAATTCATATGTGTTTGCGCAGATTGAACAAACATCAAACACTGGAAACAACGCGTTCACAATTGGTGGAATAGTTTTAAACATCACAGGCAGTGCGACATTGACAAACAATTTTGTGTTTGCAAATTTGAGTTCGACTCAGACTGTCGGAGGTCTGATTGGAGGATCAACTGCAAGTGAAATAACGATTGAAAATTGCGTGTTTGAAGGAAACATAACCGTGACAGATTCAACAACCGACACCTATGCAGGCGGATTTATCGGAAGTGCAACAGGTTGTTCAAACCTTAGCATCACTGGCAGCTATATCAACACTGACATCACAGTTGCCACTACAAATGCATATGCAAGTGGAATGATAGGCAGCATCACGATGTCAGACACATCAAGTCCAGCGGCGATCGACAAATGTGCAGTTGTGGCAAACATCTCGACTTCGGCAGAAGGAGAGATGACAAACAGCCGAGAGTTTTACTTTTCACCAAACCTTGTAGACAGTGCCACGATTTTGAATTCATATGCCTTGTTTAACAACTCTCTAACCATTTCAGACACGACAACAGGCATGGACGGCTACTTTGCATATCTGGACAACTTCCAAAACGGCCTGCCAATCCCAATAGGGCTTTACTACATCACTTCTTATGGCACGACAACGGGAATAGCCGATCAGCTTCAAAAATTTGTGGGATAAAAATTCAATTCAAATGACAAACAAAAAACAGGCAAGTTTGCCTGTTTTTTTTGTTACCAACGTCCACCGCCGCCTCCGCCAAGGCCGCCGCCGCTTCTGCCGCCGCCTCCACCGAAGCCTCTAATTCCGCCAATCGTTTTTCCAACTGAAACGATCTTGCCAAGTGTGGTGCCAAGCGTGCGAGTGAGTGAAATGTTGAAGGCGTTGATCGCGCCAAGCATTCGCATGCCAATGTAAACCTGCAAAATGTCCGCTGGGCCCACATACCAGGTTGGGGTTGGAATTTCGATTTCCTTAAATTTGTCAATCCATTCTCCGCTGATGCCAAGCACATAGGCATATGGAAGCACATCGTAAAACATGGTTGGATTTTCTTTTGCAAGCTTTTCGATCCTGTCTTTTTCTGCAAGCAAAATAAATTGTCTGAGTCCAAGCAGTCTGCCAACCTCTTTGTTTTTGCCTTCCACTCGGTCATCGAGCAAGAGCGCCAAAATCACAAAGCTCATCAACAGAAGTGGAAGGGTGATGGTGTTGTAAAGCAGATTGGAATAAGGGTTAAAAGTAAAATATGCAAAAGTCACATAAGAGCCCAAGATGCACACGCTGCCGATTATCATAGAAAGCCAGTAACTGAATTTGTGCATTGTCAGTTTGCGCGTGCGGGCATACATCATCATGTAAGCGGCAAGGTAAATGCCCACGCCAATCAAAACGCTGTCAATGATTCCGATTTCAACAAACAGCACCTGCCTGCATGTGAAATAGGTGACGCAAGCAAACAGCACGGCAAAAGCCATCAAAAACAGGTTTTTGATGGAAGTGATCTTTTTTGAGAAAAACTTTTCGTTTTCGGCTTTTATTGGACCTTTTGCTGAGTTTATTGCTTTTGCGACATTCAGATTTTCGCTGTCAAGGTCAAACTCTTTGGCTTCACCAGGAAACATCGCTTGGAAAATTGAGAGCTCATATCCTTTCATATTTTCGTCAGCATCTTTCAGTTTTTCAAGCAGATTTTTTCCGTCAGTTTGTTTGATTTTGATGTAGCCCTTGCTTGCCCAGTAAACTATCAGTGCGCTCACTTCACCGCGATCAATGCTGCGGTCGATGATGTAGCCGGCATCTGGGGGAGTGATGCCATCAGGCGCGCTGAATTCAACAACCGGAATTATGTGTTTTTTAGGTTTTTGTGTGAAATAGATCACAAAAGCAACAACAACTGCAAGCAAAGTCACGCCCAAAAGCACAAAATCAACCACATGCGATTGTTTTTGTGTGATGAAGTATCCCTCATCAAGCAGCGTTCTTGCAGTGATTCCACGATATGCTGGCAAAGGGCTTTCGTTGTATGTGAAAGAAAATGTTGAGTTTGTCATTTCAACAGTTCTCACAATATCTTCACCGTCAGTGCCGATGTAGAAGTAAACTGTTCGATCTTCCACCGGTTTTTCAAATGTCACAGTGATGGATACATCAGAAATCGTGGTGTCCCAAGCGTCTCCAACAAAGTTGTAATAAAGTTGATCAAACGAGGTGATCTTGTCGTCTCCAAGATGAATAACATATTCAAGTTCATATCTTTCCACCTCGCTTGCGTAGGAGTCAGGATCGCCAATTCGAATGACATAACCGTTTGATTGCTCATCTAAAAGATAGTAATCCGAACAGTTCACATCAGAGATGGAAATTTCATACCTTTCATGCCGCTCGGTTCCGTTGTCTGAAAATGCGATTTCCTGATATTTTGGCAATGTGCGGTATATGCCGTGGCTGGCATAGTCAAAATTCACCTCGATGCTTTCATGAATGAGAAGAGAGTTGTCTTCTCGGACGAAGGCTGAGATTTGCATGCTTGTGATTTGATATTCATTTGAATTGTCCGTCAAGGTTTGAGGAAAATTGAAGTTAAACAAAAACAAGACCGCAAAAAGAATGGTCAGTCCGATCAACACTCCGAAAGGAAACTTTGTTTTGATGCCATGCTTATTCATGCTTTTATTATACATTATTTTTATGATTTTGAGCAAGATGAAATGAAAGATGTAAAAAATTTTTTAAACGCTTAAAACAACCAGCCGTTTGGCTGGTTTTTTATGAGTTTTGTCAAAAGTATGGTATAATAAAAATATGAAAGACGTCATGGAAGAAATACAAAATTGCTCGTTGTGTGGGAATTTGCCCAAGTTGAATTGCGAGCCTATGAAATTTGGCTGCAGCAAACTGCTTGTCCTCGGTGAAAGTCCGGCTAAGGACGGGTGGATCGTCAGCGGAAAGGCATTTTTTAACAAAAATGGAAAACTTCAAGCAACCGGTCTTGTTTTGAAAAAATTGTTGGAACTGTGTGACTTAGACATTGAAGATATTAATTTTACAGAATGTTGCAAATGTGTGATTGCTGATCGAGGAAAATTGCGCGTTTGTATGCAAAATTGTAAGAATATTTTATTTAAACAATTGGAAGAGCTTGATTGCCATGTGATATTAACCATGGGGCTTTATCCAACAGAAGTTTTGCTTGGAAAAAAGATTGACAGATTGAAAGATTATGTAGGTAAAGAATTTTTTATATCAGTAGGCAAAAAACGAAGGCTTGTTATTCCAATCTATCACACTTCGCCTGCAAATCCCTTATGCTACAAAGGTAATGTCCAAATTTTTGAAAAATTAAAGGGCAGGGTTTAAATTAAGGAGGATATTGACATATTGCATGGTTTGTGGTAAAATAATAAAAAATAAGGGGGAAGACAAATGTCTGAAAAACAAAATCTACAAAAAAACCTATTGAAAGGAATAGAAAAAGGCGATTTGGAGGCCGTTCAAAAAGCCATCGATGAAGGGGCAAATATTAACGGAACATGCAAAAGCTCGGTTGCACCTTTAGGCTGGAACAATGTGCAAATAGGACCTGATAAGGAAGAAATTGTAAGGCCGCTTTTGATTCATGCCGTGAGGAAGCATCAAATTGCAGTTGCAAACTTATTGATTAAAAATGGTGCAAACACAGAATGTGAAGAGGTTATTACTCAACTTGTAGGGCCGAATGCGGGAACAGAATTCAAAACATCTTTTCAAGAGGCTTTGCGCAGTGAGGGGCTGGTTATGAAAAAATCGCTGACAGGGAAACCATACATTGGGCTTTCTAAGGAATTGATTAAAAACACAAAAGCCAGTCTTAAAGCTTCAAACGCACAAGAAGCGTCAGAAGAGTTAAGCAAACTTGGATCAAGCATAAATTATTATCCTATCGTAAGGCCATTTTTAAGCAGAAAAAATCCAATTAAAGAGCTGAAAATGGAAATAAAAAACGGACATAAACCAATAGAAACAGAAGACATGATTTTAGGCTAAAACAGATTTTTAGAGGTGCATTAATGCACCTCTTTTTTTGAATGTTTTTAAATTAGTGTTTTGAAAAGTTGCGAAAATAATTAAAACAAATTGATGTAAACTGATATAATTGGGTTGAGGGGGCACACAAATTTCTAAAAGATTGTGGAGATTATCTAATGAAATATATCGTCAAAAAAGACAAGTTCACAAAAGCAAGAGGTGGAAATGCAAAGTTTTATATTTTGCTTTGCGCTCAATGTCGCCATGAGATATTTATTTACCAGAAAGACGGACCAGGAAAACTTTTAAGACTGTATCTGGACAAATTTGTTGCTCCTAAATCGGTTGTAGAAGAACTGCACAATATAAAAACTAAAAGCGACATGCACGGGCTTCAATGTCCATCATGTGGAGAACTTTTAGCTGTTCCGATGATGTATGAAAAAGAAAAACGCCTTGCTTATAGATTGTTAAATAACAAAGTTTTAAAGAGAGAAGAACAGTCTCCACTGGAATATGAACTAACAGAGATTAAACAAATTAAAAATTAATATTAAAGGTCTATTCGATTTTTTTAGATAAAATACCGCCTTTTATGTTATAATGATTTTATGGAAAACAACAGCATGATTATGGAATTAAAAAACGAACATTACGAAAAAGTAAAGGATCTGCTGGTCGATTTACAAAAATTTGTTATTGAAATCGATAAATATCATTTAAATATGATGTCCAACGATTATAGGGAAAAATATTTCGAATTTATGTTGCAAGATTGCAACAAAAATCAAGGCAAAGTTTTTGTTTGCGTTGATCAAAATCAAGTTTTGGGAATGATTGCAGGATTTGTGGAAAGTTATGACGAACGCGACAAACTTGTTTACACCTGTCCAAAAAAGGGGATTGTCGCAGAGCTTATTGTTGACAAAAATACAAGAAAAGACGGAGTTGGAACAAAACTATTAAAAGCAATGGAAAGTTACTTCAAATCCATATCTTGCGAATTTGTGCAAGTTGATGTCTTTGCTTACAATGAAGGAGCAAAAAAGTTTTATTCAAAAAACGGATATGAAGACAGAATGCTGACAATGTTTAAAAAATTTTAACAGACGTTTGTTTTGTCAGGCAAAGTTATTGAAAATTGAAAAGGAGTGTTTTATTATGAAACATTTCGTTATAAAACAGTAGCCTACTTTATCTTTTTGTGCTATCATAAAAATCATGAGTGTGATATATAGACCAAAAGGAATGGCGAGAGAATATAGCCCTTACGCACTAAATATTTACATAGGTTGCAGTCATAGATGCAAATATTGTTATGCACCACACACATTGCAAAGGCGTGGCGAAGATTATTTTGGAAAACCAGAGCCGAGAAAAAACATTTTGACCGAACTTGAAAAAGATTTGAATAAAAATGTTTACACCGAGCAAGTGCTCTTGTCTTTTGTCGGCGATTGTTATTGCGATTCTGCCGACAATGGCGAAACAACACGAGCAGTTTTGAAGATGTTAAATGCCCATAAGGTTCCTGTCGCAGTTTTGTCAAAAGGTGGGAAGAAAATGCTTCGAGATTTGGATATTTTCAAAGAGTTTGGAGATAGAATTACAGTTGGTGCCACTCTTACATTTTTGGACGAGAAAAAGTCAAAGGAATGGGAACCTTTTGCTTCCACTCCAGACGATAGACTTGAAACACTGAAAATTTTGCACGATAATGGCATCAAAACATTCGCTTCTTTTGAGCCGACCATTGAACCAGAAGAAAGTTTGGCGCTCATTCGTAAAACGCTGGAAGATGATTCGGTTGACCACTACAAAATCGGCAAAATCAACAACTATCGTTCAGAAGACAAATGGCAAGATTGGGCAAAATATCTTGAAGATTGCGTAAAACTTTTGCGTCCAACAGGCAAGCAGGTGTATTACAAATTTTGCCTTCGCAAACTTGCACCAAATGTGGAACTTCTGCCACAAGAGAAAAACCCAGATGAATACATTGTGCGATACATTTCGTCCAAACAGACAAGTTTGTTTGATTGATTATCTTTAAAAAGCCATTAAAGAATTAAATTAAAAAATAGGAGTAATTTAAAATATGCTAATTGATCTTAAAAAGTTAAAATTATTGTAACTGTTCCTATTAAAAGAACCCGCCATTGATATTATTCCATTGTTAGATGAAAATATATTTAATTAACAGAATTCTAAAAAGATGAATTATTTACAATTAAATTTTTAAATAAAAAAATCACTTAGCATTTTGTAAGTGATTTTTTTGTGGATCGCCAGTGGCGCGGTGTATGAGGCGTTTGCCGGGAGGCAAACAGATGCCAAATGGCCCAAACTAAAAGTTTGCGACCTGGACGAAGTGCAGGGTTCGGCATGCGGGGCATGAGCAAAGATTGAAATCTTTGCAGGCCCTGGCATCAAAAAAAAGCCCTGTTGGGCTTTTTTGGTGGATCGCCAGGGGCTCGAACCCTGGACCCCCTGATTAAGAGGTGCCTTTGGGACTTCTTTCTTAATGCCTTTTTATACCAACTAATACCCTTAAATCCCTTATTTTCTCTACCAAAATCGTG
>CALVYS010000012.1 GCA_944372355.1 uncultured Clostridia bacterium
TTAAGCTCCCTTCTGCCTTTGCACTCTTACAGATGGTTTCCAACCATCCTGAGGGAACCTTTGAACGCCTCCGTTACTCTTTAGGAGGCGACCGCCCCAGTCAAACTGTCCATCAGACACTGTCCGCATGCCAGGATCACTGCGCAGCGTTAGAATTCCAAATTACAAAGGGTGGTATCCCAAGGTTGGCTCCACCAGGGCTGACGCCCCGGCTTCAAAGCCTCCCACCTATCCTGTACATTATAATTCAAAACTCAATGTCAAATTACAGTAAAGCTCTACGGGGTCTCTCCGTCTAGTCGCGGGTAATACGCATCTTCACGCATACTTCAATTTCGCCGGGTCCCCTGTTGAGACAGCTCCCAAGTCGTTACGCCATTCATGCGGGTCAGAACTTACCTGACAAGGAATTTCGCTACCTTAGGACCGTTATAGTTACGGCCGCCGTTCACTGGGGCTTAAATTCAACGCTTCGCTTGCGCTAACATCTCCTCTTAACCTTCCAGCACCGGGCAGGCGTCAGCCCCTATACTTCATCTTACGATTTAGCAGAGACCTGTGTTTTTGGTAAACAGTC
This sequence comes from uncultured Clostridia bacterium, assembly GCA_944372355.1. Lineage (GTDB taxonomy): Bacteria > Bacillota > Clostridia > Christensenellales > UBA1242 > Caccovivens. The sequence goes on from CALVYS010000012.1 coordinate 578, forward strand.
GCTTGGGACAATTCACTGCGGCCGACGAACCTAATCGCCGGCACCCCTTTTCCCGAAGTTACGGGGTCATTTTGCCGAGTTCCTTAACAAGGGTTATCCCGCTCGTCTTATGATTCTCTCATCGTCTACCTGTGTCGGTTTGCGGTACGGGCACCTAATACTATCTAGCAGCTTTTCTCGCCAGTGTGAATTCATGGACTTCGTTACTAATTTTCACTCCCCATCATCACCTAGGGTGCACTCTAAACGTACTTCACTATTTAGACCCCTCATGATTTAGACGCACATAGCCATCAGCGCGCATCCACTATCCTACTGTGTCACTGCATCGACTCTTAATCGTATTTTGGTGGTACAGGAATATCTACCTGTTGTTCATCACCTACGCCTTTCGGCCTCGGCTTAGTTCCCGACTTACCCTGGGCGGACAAGCCTTCCCCAGGAAACCTAAGACTTTCGACGGCATAGATTCTCGCTATGCTCTCGCTACTCATGCCGGCATTCTCTCTTGTTTGCAGTCCACGACCCCTTACGATATCGCTTCTGCCCGCAAACATTGCTCCTCTACCGATTGTGTAAACACAATCCCTAAACTTCGGTGTATGGTTTTAGCCCCGTTGAATCTTCGGCGCACTATCACTCGACCAGTGAGCTATTACGCACTCTTTTAATGAATGGCTGCTTCTAAGCCAACATCCTGGTTGTTTTAGCAATAACACATCCTTTTCCACTTAGACTTAACTTTGGGACCTTAGTTGTAGATCTCGGCTGTTTCCGTTTTGACAATGAAACTTATCTCACACTGTCTGACTCCCTGTGAACAATTGTTTGGTATTCGGAGTTTGATAAGGTTCGGTAACCCGTGAAGGCCCCTAGCCTATTCAGTGCTCTACCCCCAACAATCTATTAACAGAGACTAGCCCTAAAGCTATTTCGAGGAGAACCAGCTATATCCAGATTCGGTTGGAATTTCTCCGCTAACCACAAGTCATCACCGACTATTTCAACAGGCGTGTGTTCGGTCCTCCACGGTGTGTTACCACCGCTTCAACCTGCTCATGGTTAGGTCGTCGGGTTTCGGGTCTACGATATGCAACTATGGTCGCCCTATTCAGACTCGCTTTCGCTTCGGCTCCGTGCCTTAAACACTTAACCTCGCTACATACCGTAACTCGCCGGCCCATTCTACAAAAGGTACGAGATCAACCTAGCAGCTCGTGCTGCGTCGGCCTTTCTCTGCTTGTAAGCATACGGTTTCAGGTTCTCTTTCACTCCCCTCCCGGGGTTCTTTTCACCGTTCCCTCACGGTACTATTCGCTATCGGTCACTAGGTCGTATTTAGCCTTACGAGATGGTCCTCGCGTCTTCACACCGGGTTTGTGTCCTGTGCTACTCTGGATACCCCTGGGGACTTTGCAATTTCGGTTACGGGTCTATTACCCTGTTTCGAGCGGCTTTCCAGCCATCTTCACCTATCGCTCTATCTCCCGTGATGAGGTCCTAAACCCCTAAGGCATTTCTGCCTTAGGTTTGGGCTCTTGCAGTTTCGCTCGCCACTACTCCCACAATCGTTTTTTTACTTTCTTTTCCTCCACTTACTAAGATGTTTCAGTTCGGTGGGTTCCCCTCATTACACTATTTTATTCGTGCAATGATAACACCGTATTAATGGTGCTGTGTTGCCACATTCGGAAATCTGCGGGTCACAGGTTATGTGCACCTCACCGCAGCTTATCGCAGCTTATCACGTCCTTCATCGGCGCCTAGTGCCAAGGCATCCTCCATATGCTCTTTGTAGCTTAATCATATAAGATTGGATTCTTAGCATTTTCGCTTAGGTTATCTAAGATAAAAAAGATAACTCGTTCAATACTGAACTTAGCGTTAATTGAAAATATGCAAATATTCGTATTACTCTAAATAAATTAGCTTGTAACATACTGATATTTGATATCTTTCTGTTATGTAGTTGTCAAGGTTCTTACTGACCAGTGGCTCCGTCACTTTTGGGTCAGCATGGTTATATTATCACATTCGCCAGAAAATTGTCAACAATTTTTTCAAAAAAATTTTTATTTTTTTTAACTTTTTTTTATTTTTTTTCGAAACCCGCCACAACGCCTCCGCGTGTTCACAAAATAACCGTTTTTGCAGGCAAAAAAGCCACTGTTTTCTTTTGATTTGGCAATTTGTCTTGCCAGTTTTTCCTATATCAATATGAATAATTTTCTTAGTATATATATTATATAAAAATAAAAAAGACGAGCAAGTTAAGCTCGTCTTTTTGAATTCGCGGGTCGCTCTGGTCTATCAGCTTCCGGCAGGAGGGGTTCCTCCGCCACCTCTGTTTCTTGATGCCGAAAGAATGCTTGCAAGTTGTTGAATCTGCTGTGAAACCTTTTCGGTGTTGCTTGCCAATGCTTGCAACGATGCTTCTTGAGATTTTCTTAAAGCCTTCAAAGCTTCTTCATCAGCCTTGTCTTTTTCTCCTTTCGTGGTTGCCATCTTGGAGTCTGCAAGTGTTGTGAATCCAACTGATTGAGAGCTGCGTTTCAGTGCCTGTTTAGCATAATCCACCGCACCAGCATCTCCGAGTTGCTTCCAAGCAGATGATGCCCCTGTGATTTGACCAATCGATTTGAGTGCAACTTGGCTGAAATCCACAAACGCCGTTCCAAACGCTCTCATAGCTCCGCCAGAACCGTTGTCTGCGATTTTGCCATCAGCGTCAACCGTGCCTTTCTTAACCTTGTCAGGATCTTGGCCAGTGAGCACTGACATGACTCTTGCGCGTTTGTATCTGTTTTCAACCTTTTTAGTATTCTTGTCAATAGCTTTCAATCGGTGCTGTTTTAAAGCTTCTGGTGCCACTTGGCTTTCTTCCTCAACGTTAAGTTCGCGCCTCATAGTGTCTTTTCTTGCCACGCCGAGATATTCTTCACGTTGAGCATATTTCAAAACAGCCTTTCTTTCTTTTCTATCCAAAGATCTGAAATTCTGATAAGCCTTGTAATCATCTTCTTCGACTTTTGCATCTGCTCCAAGTCCAAGTGTTTTTCTAATCTTGTTGTCTTGACGCTGCTGCTGGGTCGTGTGCGTCACTTTGTCTGCAATCTTGGTGCCAATCTTAGAGCCAGCTTTGCCAACGCCCTTTCCGATCGCCTTGGCGCCCATTTTCATTCCAGCCATCATTGGAGTGAATGCTGCAACTCCAACTGCGCCAGCTGCTGCGGTGCCAACCAAGCCTTTGAGTGCAGCACCTTTGACATCTTGGCTGACCGACTGCCCGGTTTCATTTGCATCTCCACCGCCGACAAATTTTGAAGTCAGGCCTATAAACTTTTTAACAAGTGCAAGACCTGCCAAAACAATTACCATGTTGACAATTCCATCAATGAAACTTATGTTAAAGAAGGATATCGTCTGGAAGAACGGCAGAATCGAGAAGAAAATGTTCAATCCCACCACGGCGCCGAACGCCATCAAAATGTCGCTTATAAACTGTTTTCTCCAACTTGCAAAACCAGAACCTTCGTCCAGAGGCATGATTCCAACAAGCGCTGGGAACACCAAGAACAACGCCACAACCTGCAAAAGTCTTGTCATAAGGCCGAAGATTATGTTGCCAAGCAAGGTGATGCACATGATGACACCAGTAAAGCCCAACAGGTAGTTGAACGCCCAAAGGTTGTAGTAATAGAACACTGCTCCGACATTGAACTTTGAAAAACTTCCAACGTTGATCAGCTGCGCCCCCACTGTTGCACTATATCCCCAGGCAAAAGAAGGCCCTAAAACCGCGGCGTCATCACCAGAAACACTGATTGTGCGGCTGTCTCTCAAATGCAGGTTGTTTACAAATGCAAAATCAATCTGCTGAGCGAGCACCTCTTGTGCATTGCTTTCAGCGCTGGTGTAAAACACTCCCATGGTGTCCCAGTTGCTCTGATCCGCAGCAGTCTGAACCCTAAATTCTCCAAGCCTTACACGGTTGCAATCATGTCCGGCGATGTTAAACAGCATTCCAGAAAAGGTCGCCGTGCTTGTGTAATCGCCAAACGAGAAAAAGTCGTAGTTTGTGTAAGTTGAGTAGCCAGACGAATCCGTGCCCGCCTCAAAACGTTCTATCGCACTGGCCTCATAAACATTTGTAAGCGTTGCTGTCGAACCGGTGGTGGTTATTCTGTCCACCGTTTGCAACAAGATTTGTGCGAGATAAACGCCAAAAATCGAAACTATTGGAACGATGGCCATAAGCGCCAACGACTTTAATGATCCATAAAAGATTTTTAATGGGTGAGATTTGTTTGCATCATAATTGTAATGAGCCTTTATTATCGAAATAATCGTGGTCAAAACCAGCAAAATCACACCGAAAATAACAAATGACCAAAAAATTGTTGAAATAGTCGAATATGCTGGATCGGCATCAATTCCAAGAATGCCACGCAAGAATTGCGATATGATGTCGCTGTTTTGCTGTGGCTCGCCGTTTACATAATAAACGTCTAGCCCTGCCAATTTGCGAATCAAATATTGCAAAACGTCGAGCAAACTTGCCACCGATGCATAGAGGAAATAAATAAGCTGTGGAATGAACGCAAAAAAGCCAAGTATGAAGTTGATGATCTTATCAAGCCAACCGCCCAGCAAAGAAATGTTCATTTTTCCCCCTTGTTTTTTAGATTATAACAAATTTCGATTATTAACGCAACAATTTAGTTTACAAATAATCCTCTGGATGTGCCGAAATTTCGCTCACAAGCTGTTGAACTTTCGACAATGCTTTCTGTGAAGAATTCAGATCGGCATTTATCATCGGAACAGCTTGAGTGACTTTCTTGCCAACTTCTTCGGCATGTCGCGAAGCCTGTGTTTTGAAAATCGGCTTTTGCCCTTCTTGCCGCAAACCAATGTCTCTTGCAAGATCGTTGACTTGACTCTTGAACACGTCAAAACCCTTGTTTCCTTCATTCAACTTGTCAAAGGCCTGTTTGAAGCCCATCAGCGAACCGATCGCTTTGAAGGCAACTTTGGAAACATCGACAAATTGGTTTTTGATTATGCCGAGTCCAGAAACCTTCTTCACACGAGGTTTGCCAGCAGCACGCTCTTCGTCGGTTTGTTTGAGCACTTGATAGGTTTGTCCATCTTCCGGATCCACCCATTCTTCATAATCCTCTTTGTTGTGAGGATCGGTCGGAAGCCCAAGCATTCCTGCAACTGCCTTTCCTGCCGTGCTGTCAAGCGCCCTGTTTGCTGCATTCTTGACTTTTGTGACAGCTTTGCCAACAGCCTGCCCAGCTTTTGAAAGTTTGCCTCCAACCTTTTGTCCAAGATCGGAAACTTTGGTTGCAACTTTTGTTGCTGTGCCTTTGACTTTGCCTGTGAAGTTTCCTGCCGCCTGCCCAAGCCTGGTGCCTGCAAGCTTCTGCCAGCCGCGTGATGCAGTGATCTTGCCTTTGATTGCGCTAGCTCCTTTTGCCGCACCGCCAACTGCTCCCCTTGTCACTCCTCTGATCGCCTTGTTGCCAAGCCTCATCGCACCCAAAGACAATCCTGCAAGTCCCACAGCCGCACCTGTTGCCTTGGCAAGGGGCTGGCTTGCCGCCTTCTTTGCACTTTGGCCAAGCTCGTTTAGATCTTTGGCTCCAACAAAACTTGAAATGATTGATATAAACCGTTTGACCATCGAAAGTCCTGCCATGATTACCAGCATTTGCACGATTCCATCAATAAGGGCTATGTTAAAGAACTGAATGGAAAGAAAAACTGGGAGAAGCGCAAACAAAATGTTCATCGCAATCACACTGGTGTAGGCTGAAATCAAGTAGGAGACAAAGCTCTTTCTCCAATTCTTAAAGCCATTTCCATCATCAAATGGCATGATGCCGACAATAGGTGGGAAAATCAAAAGCAGTGCCGCTGAGAATATTATGCGCATAATCAGGCCAAATAATATGTTGGAAAACAGAGTCACGCAAACGATGATTCCAATAAAGCCTAAAATGAAGTTAAACGACCATAGGTTGTAATAATACCAAACCAGACCTACATTGTATTTTGAAAAGGTTCTAACGTTGATCAGCCCTGCTGCAAAAGTTGCACTTGGCCCATATGTGAGCGAAGATGCTATCGCAATTTCTGCTTCCTCTCTGTCTGCAACGGTTATCGTTCTTGAACTTGTGAGAGTCAAACTGTTGCTGAACGCATAGTCGATTTGTGATGCGACTTTTTCTTGAATGTTTTCGGTTTGGTTTGTGTAAAACACACCCATGTTGTCCCAACCATCACCGTTTGCCGTGTAAGAGCCGTATCTGACTCTGTTGGCCTGATTTGCACAGACATTGAACATCGCCCCCGAAAATGTCGTAGTGTTTGCCCATTCGCGTTCTCCAAAAAAGTCATAGGACGCGTAATAGCGAGCATCGCCATCTCCTGTGCTGTAATCGAAGTTTCCAATAGCATCATTTTCAAAGGTGGAGGCCATCGTATTTGACGAAGATTGACCTGTGAAAGAATCCAAAACCTTGAACAATGCTTGTGCCAAATACAAACCAAACAATGTGCAAAGTGGCACAAGGGCCATCGTAAAGATGGATTTCACTGCCTGCTTAATAATGTAAGATGGAGATGATTTTGTTGAGTCATAATTGTAATGCGCTTTGATCAAAGTCAGAATCGTCATCAAAAGCAAAACTATCACACCAAAAATTATCATTGACCAGAAAACTGTGTTCAAAGCCGAATACTCATTGTTGATTCCCAAAATTCCTTCAATAAAGTCGACAACAATGTCGCCCGTCCTCGGCGAACCATTGTAATAATAAGAATCAAGCCCTGCAAGTTTTCGGAAAATGAATTGGAACATGTCAAGCAAACTTGCTATGCAAGTGTAGATGAAGTACATCATCTGCGGAATGATCGCAAAAAAGCCAGATAGAACATCGCCTATCTTGGTCCAAATGCTTGCAAACAATCCCGCACTAAAACCCATGCACTTCCTCCTTTTTTTGTTTTTATCGCCTCAGCCTTGAAGCCCTCAACACCCTGTCAAGCTCATCAATCTGCCTCAGCATATTTTGACTTTGCGATTCGGTTGTGAAGGTCGCCCTTCTCTGCACGTCCGCCTTTTCAAAATCTTCCGCCTCTTTTGCAGTCATCAAACGCTGATCCTTTGAAAGATCTGCACCTGTCAAGGACTGTGCAAACTCTCTTATCGCAAGTTTTCCGTTGTCCACAACCGTGGTCTCTTTTTTGAGCGCAGCAACCAGATCGTCAAAGCCAAGCACCGTGCCTATCACTTTGAACGTGTCTCCCGAGAGTTTGAGTGTGTTTTTGATGCCAGATGTATCTCTCTGAACATATCGATTCATGCTTGCGCGAACTTCACCGGCCTCACTTCTCTTTGCTTGCGCCTGAGCACGCAAAGCGTCGGCCTCTGCAATTTTTGCAGCTCTTTCATTTTCGCTTCTTTCAGCATTGGCGGTGTGCTCATCACGGCTTGCACCATATTCATCAGCTTTCGCTTGATAAGAGTCCGCCCTGCTTGTAAACTCTGCCTCGGTTGCCCTGTGTGCTTCTGCAAGTGATCTATATCCTGCCGCGGCTGCCATATGAGAATTGGTTGCATCAAAATGTTCAAGTCCTCTGTCAACTTCGGCAGAACCAGCTCCATATTCAGCTTCAAGCTCCGCTTTTAGTGCGTCTCTTTCTGGCTGTGCAAGCGCTTCCTCCTCTCGCCGCCTTGCCTCGGCCTCCTCCGCATTTCTTCGCGCACTGCTTGCGGTTCTGCGTGCACTGTCAGAAGCGTTGAGTGCATGGTTGCGTTTGCCTTCGGCCTCAGCAGCAGCTGCACTTTCTGTTTTCGCCTGTTGCCCAAGATTTTCTGCTTCTAGTTCCGCTTCTGCGGCTTTGTTTTCGAGATCTTCGGCTTCATTGTCCAGTCCTCCCGCTTGCTCGTCGGCTTCTTTTTGCAACTGTTTGTAAGTGGACGGCATCACTTTGACCTGTTTGTCCGTTTTACTTGCTTTATTCTTAGCTTTTTGAGCCGCATACTTCTTTACAGCTTCAAGGCCTTTTTGCACCCCGGCCGCTGCGGCGCCAACTCCAGGAACAAACTTAATAACTTTTGCCGCCAAAATCGCAGCAGCAGTCATCTTTGCCGCGGTCTGTTTCAGCGGTTTTGACAATTCGCTTTTGACATCTCCGCCTCGCTTGACAGGGTCTTCCGCGCCGATAAAAGACGATAGCAGCGAAACCAAATCCTTCACTGCCAACAATAGCACGACAGTGATGACCATGTTCATTATGTAATTCAAAAGAGAACTTGAAAAGAAAGTTATCGCTTGCAGATAAGGCAGCAGCATAAACAGCAGGTTGAATCCCACCACTGCACCATATGCCATCAAAACATCGCCAACAAACAGTTTGCGCCACTCTTTAAAGGCGTTGCCGTCGTCAAGTGGAGTGATTCCCACCACAGGTCCATACACCAAAAACAGTGCGACGCATTCAATAAGCCTTCCCGCCAGACCAAGCACAATCGAAGTCAACACCGAAAGCCCGATGATCACTCCAACAAAACCGATCAAATAGTTAAATGACCAAAGATTGTAATAATACCAAACCAGCCCAACATTATACTTTGAAAAATTGTTAAAATTCCAAGTGCCGGCATACCAAACAGCACTTTGCAAATATCTGTAAGACGAAATCAAAACTGCCGACTCTTCTTTCAACACGCTTGCCGTTTGAGGATTTCGAGTTGTCAAGTTGTTTGCAAACGCAAAATCAATCATCGCTGCCACGGCTTCTGTCTGGTCGCTTGCTGATGACAGATTTGAATTGAAGATGCCGATGTCGGACCACGTCTCACCTGCCGTCGCTGCCGTGAAACCACCATAGCGCACTCTGTTGCAGTTGTAAGCTGCGGCTTGAAAGATCATGCCTGAAAATGTTTGATGCCCAGTTGGCGAATAAGCTCCGAAAAAGTCATATGATGCGTATGTATAACCGCCCCATTCATCTTCGGCCGAAACAAACACTTCTGAATAGTTTCCATTTGAAGAGGCAAAAACCTCTGCCATTCGTCCTTCTGAACTCGAGCCCGTTATCGAATCCAGTGCTTGCAGCAAATAATTTGAAAGCAAAATTCCAAGCACAGCAGCAACCGGCACGATTGCAAAATTCGCCAGTGCTTTTATAGCTTTCCCAATCACGGCCTTTGGCGAAGATTTTTTTTCGTCATAATTGTAGTGCCCTTTTATCGTTGAAATGATCACCGACAAAACAAGCACGATAAACCCAAAAACGATAAGCGACCAAAAGATTGTGGAGAGAGTGGAATAGCTTCCATTGATGCCCAAAATGCCGTTGATCAAATTGGATATGACGTCACCCTCTGTCGCCACATCGCCAACATAGTAAGAATCCAAGCCCGCAAACTTTCTGATCAAGAATTGGAAAAGATCTAAAAGGCTGGCTATGCAAGTGTAAAAGAAATAAATAAATTGTGGAATAAGCGCAAATATCCCAGTGAAAAAGTCAGCTATATCCGTCCACAATCCGCCAAGTAAAGAAAAGTTCACTTACATCTCCCTTAATAATCTGTTTGCGCACAGGCGATTGTAAAAAGCCTTGAACCTGAAAATTTAGCACTGCCTCTGGCACCGCTTTTTACAATATTATCTTTTACATTATAACAAAATAAATTACAAAAGCCAACATTTTTCGTCTTTAAAAACAAGGCTAAATTGCAAGAAATAAAGTTTTTTTAATTTTTTGAAAAATTTCTTGACAAACATTTCTGATTATGGTATATTTACTGAGCAATGAGGGGGATTAGCTCAGCTGGCTAGAGCGCCTGCCTTGCAAGCAGGAGGTCATCGGTTCGATTCCGATATTCTCCACCAAAAAAGTGCCTTTGGGCACTTTTTTTCTTTCTATTTTTTACATAAAACAAAAAAACGCGTTTAAAACGCGTTTTTTTTATAATGTCATACCATCGTCTTTTACAACTGAATTGTTTTGTTCTGAAGCCTCTTCTGTCTCTGGGTCTTGAAGTTCTTGGCCGTTTGCTGCTTCTGTGGCCACCTCTTTTAATGCCGCAACACCTTGAGCTTCAAGCTCTATTGTGGACACGCTTGCAGGATCTGTAAAAGCGCAATTGTTTGACAGCCCTGGAACAAAGTCTCCACCAAGATTGGTTCCCCAAATAAGCAACACTTGTCCACTAGAAACTTTGGAGCCTTTTGACTGATAAGATACGATGCCATCTGCCTTATATATAGTACTGTCTGTGAAGACAGCCACATTGACTTCACCTTTGCTGTATGGACCATCTTGATTAACATAATTTTTGTTGTTGATTTCAAAGAAACATTTTTCCGCCTCAATTTCATTGTCCAGCTTTAATGTGTCTTGCACTTTGTCAACAATTGTTTCTACGGTCTTATCATATGCATCATTATAGTAAGAAAGTTGAACATATCTTCTTGTTTGAGAATCTTCATTCATATGTCCAATCGCGGTCATGACCAAGCTCTCTGCAAAATCCTGACCACTTGTCATGCTGCTATTTGCCATTGCCTCTAGAATGATGTAATCTTGATCTACAGGAACTTCCAAAATTCCATTAACTCCATTTTCTTCAGTTTGGAAATAGAATATTGTTCTTCCAGTTGTGTTTTCAGATTGCCCTTCTGCTGCAGAATTAGCGGCCGCTGGTTTTTCAACTGCAACTTCTTGCAACCCTGTTATTTTAACCTTTGAAGAAATGACTCCATTTTCAACTAAAGCTTGTGTAAATGCGGCTGTTTGATCTGCAGTGAAATCAAAGTTTCCATCTTGAATTGTGAATTGGTTGTCCTGTTCGTTTTGGTTTCCACCATCCTGATTGCCTCCATCTGTTGGCGGCTGAACATCACCACCACCGACACTCGTCTTAGCAGGCAATACACCTGCGGATTGCAAAGAAAGTAAAGTTACTGTAGCAGCTGCTGCTAAAGCGATTGCGGCCACACCTGCGTATTTTAATATTTTCTTTCTGCGGGAAGTAGTCGCCCCTGCACCTGCAGCGACTCTGGTGTTAAGAGTGTCAATTTTGCCCCCCATGGCACGCAACTCTTTGCTAATGTCACTAAGCATTCTATTTTGATCGTTTGCGTTTCGTTGCAGAGCCGCCTGAATCTCATCAATTCGGCGTCCTTGTCCCTGTGCAATGTCACTAAGCATTCTATTTTGATCGTTTGCGTTGCGTTGTAGAGCCGCCTGCATCTCATCAATTCGGCGTCCTTGTTCCTGTATACGCTCATCTAAGGCCGCAAAACTTTCATCTTGCGCCGTTTGCATCCCACCCAAACCTCTTTGAATCCTGTCGACAGACTCTTGCAGTTGTGTGTGCTCTGCACTCCTTTTTTCAATTACTTTTTCAATTGCTTTTGTTAACTTGTCCCAGTCCTCAGGTGAAAGGCGACTAGATCCTTTAAATTTTCGAATTTCTTCATCCGCAGTTTGAAGATCTCGCATCAAATCTGAGTTCTGGTCGTTAAGATATTTTATATGCAGCTCTAAAACCTGCTTCTCTGCTTCCAGTCCTGATCTTTCTTCGATTAGATCAGCAATAACAACCGCATGGTCTTTGTTTCGCTGAGTCGTCGCTTCAATTTCTTTGTGTAATTTGTTTATTTCTTTATTTTTTGCAGAAAGCTCTTTGTCGAAGTTCTCCTGGTATTCTTTGGTCAATTTTGCAAGTTTTTCATCTGGTTCTTCTTTTAAAATCCGCTTAAGTCTCTTTACATCATCAGGTCCTAGTTTGCCGGTTTTGGCTCTGGCGCGAACATGAGGATCATCAGTAATCATTTCAACCAATTTAACGTAAGAATCTGTAACAGCCCCTGTCTGTTTTCTTGCATCTTCAAGGCTTCGCAAAAGCCCCTCTTCTCTTTTTTCTCTTGCCTGATAACTGTCAAGCTCTTTGTTCGCCTCGGCCAAGTTTGCCTCAACCTTCACCTTTGCAGCTTTAATCTGGTTTCTTTCCGTTAAAAGTTTGTCAAACTGAGATAAAATCACCTGTGTAGTTTTAGGCAGAGAGCGGCTATAAAATCCGTCGCTTGCCTGAATTGAAAGTTGCCCTATTTGACGATTAAGCTCTTCAATTTTCTTCTCATTGTCCTGTTTTTGCTTGTAAGTTTTTGTATTTTCACGCTCTAGATTAAACCTCGTCTCCAGCAATTTTGCAAGTTCGAGAATTATAGCTTTATTTCTTTCGTCAAGTGCTTCTGTCCCCGCCACGTTTGCCCCAGTAGGAACATTTGAGTTTGGTTTTACTTGATTTTTTGCCATAAAAATGACCTCCCTTTTTAGTTGACAATATTATACCGCATAATTAACAAGTTGTCAATAGGCATTTTAAGATTTTTCATCTAAATAAGTCGCCTCAATGTCTGCAAGATGGAATAAAAATGCGGTTGGATAGGCTCTGAACGCTTGCGAAAGCGAAAATCCCACCCTTGCTCTCTCATCAAACGCACCCATGTGCCAATTAATTGCCATTGCTTCGTCACGAGAGAGTTTGATAAACGAACTGATCATGTAAACGCTTTTTTCACCATGCCCATATGGAAGAGAATCTTCCACTCTAAAATATGGCACCTTTTGCCAAACGCCATTCTCGTCTTTGACATTTTTATAATCAGTGACATAGTAACCCACTTTGCAAACGTCATGCAAAAGCGCAATGATGGCTGCACTTTCCGCACTCACTTTTTCCTGCCAGTTATCTCCATATTCTGATTGCAAAATCTTTATAAATCTGCGATAGACCAGCACCGAATGCATGCACAAACCGCCAGGCTGGCAACTGTGGTGACGCGTGCTCGCAGGGGCTGAGAAAAAATCCGACCTTTCCAGCCAATCCAAAAGTTTGTCAGCGCCGTCACGTTCTATATTATCGTAAAATATGTCTAAAAATTCTTGTTTGTAATCTGTTTCCATAAAAAACCACCTCTGTTAGGTATTTTAACATATTTTGTCGGTCAGACGAAACTTTTTGTTGAAAAAAACATAAATAACCACGATGAAAGAGCTTCCTCCAACACAAATGCTTTATCTTTCAACAGCCATTGCAGTTGAGCTATGTCGGAACAAATCACCCAAAGAGATTGCCGAGCTCAAAACTCTTTTATGGCATGTTTACTGCTCGATTGGCACTATCTGTTCGTTTCCGCCACATTAAAATTGGCCTTCAAAAGTTTGGTCAATGCGACAAACTCAGAAGTGTCAAGTTCCTCCGCCCTTCGCGTCAAATCGATTCCCAGGCTTTCGAGTTTTTGTTTGCTGACACCCAAGCCCTCTGCAAGGTTGTTTAAAATCGTTTTTCTGCGGCTTTTAAAACACATCTTTGAAACCACAAAAAAATCTTGTGCTGAAACGTCGAATCGGCCTCGGTCAATTTTCAGGCCCACAATGCAAGAGTCCACCTCTGGCGGCGGAGAAAACATCTTTCTTGAAACATTGCGCAAAATTTTTGCGTCGCCGAAAAAATTGCAACTCACGCTCAGCAAACCATAGTTTTTGCTTCCTGGTTTTGCGGCCATTCTCTGCCCCACTTCTTTTTGCACCATAATGGTGAGAGAGGTGAGTTTTTTTGATTGCGTCAAAAACTTAAACAAAATTGGCGAAGTGATGTAATATGGCAAATTAGCAACAAGCTTGTAGTCTCCTTCAAAAAAACTTTCAACTTCGGCCATGTCCGTTTTCAAAATATCTTTGTAAATGACAGTCAAATTTGGACAATTCAATTCGAACAAAAAGGGTTTGAGCTGCTCGTCTATTTCATATGCGACCACTTTGTTTGCAACAGCGCAAAGCTGTTTTGTGAGCGCCCCCATGCCCGGGCCTATTTCCAAAACCTGATCGCCAGGCATGATTCCCGCGTCGTTGCAGATGCCTTTAAGCAAATTGGTGTCGGTTAAAAAGTTTTGTCCGAACTTTTTTTTGAACACAAAATCTTTCATATTTTAAACACCCTTTTGACATTTTCTTGGGTTTTTTGCGCCACTTCTTCCACACTCACGCCTTTCAAAAGAGCGATTTTTTCCGCAACATACACCACATTTTTGGATTCATTCACCGTTCCTCTAACCGGTTCAGGTGCAAGATATGGGCTGTCGGTTTCCAGCATCAAATGTTCGAGTGGAAGGTTTTTGACCAACTCTTGAAGAGCTTTGGCGTTTTTGAAGGTGCACACCCCGCCTATCGTAAAATCAAGCCCAAGCGCCATGATCCTTTCGGCATCTTGCAAATTTCCGCTAAAACAATGAATAACCCCTCCGCATGATAAAAGCTTTTCGTGCTTTTCCAAAAGTTGCAGAGCATCTTCCATTGCATCTCTGATGTGCACTTGAATTGGAAGGCGAAGCTGATTTGCAAGCTTCAACTGCTTTAAAAAGGCCTGCTTTTGCAATTCGTGATCTGGACCGTCGTAATGATAATCCAAGCCTATTTCTCCTATTGCCACCACCTTTTTGTTTTTTGCAAGCTTTCTAATCATCAGCTCAACCTGATCGTCATAGGTCTCTGCCACTTGTGGGTGAATGCCAAGGGTTGCGTAAACACCATCAAATTGATTTGCAATCTCCACAGCCTGCTGCATGGATTCCACATCAGAAGAAGCACAGATGATGTGCTCGACAAGCCTTTCTTTCGCATTTTTTACTATCTCGTTCGGATCACCATCATAGAGGTGCGCGTGTGTATCTGTAAACATAGTTTAATGCTAACACTTCTTCGCCCTCTTTGTCAAGAAATATAAGGCGAAGGCATATATTATGTTTAATGAACAAGATTTGGCTGATTATGATGCTCGCCTCATTTTTGGTGCTGCTTTTTGTCGATCCTGGAGCGACGCTTTCCACTATGATAGACGCCTCCACCGATGCTCTCACACTTTGCATCGAACTTTGTGCCGTGTATGCCGTGTGGCTGGGGCTGCTTGAAATTGTCGACGCGTCTGGACTGGGGAAAAAGCTTGCAAAACTTTTGCGTCCACTCATCAAAAAACTCTTTCGCGTCGACAATGAAGAAATCGAAAAAATGATCGCCTTGAACATGTCTGCCAATATTTTGGGCTTGGGAAACGCCGCCACACCTATGGGAATCAAGGCCATGCAAGCAATGGACGACAAAAGCGGCAAAGCGACTTTTTCCATGATGATGCTTGTGGTTGTGAATGCCACTTCAATTCAGCTTTTGCCAAGCACCGTGATCGGTCTTAGGGCCAATGCCGGCAGTGCCAATCCTTCCGACATCATTTTGCCCACGATATTGGCCACAATAGTCACCACTTCGATTGGGATCATGCTTGTCATCTTGTGCGATAAAATCAAAAACCGATTTGCGAGGAAGAAAAAATGAGCGTTTACATTCTTCCCGTTTTATTTATCGGCCTTTTCATCTATGGGTTTGCAAAAAAAATCAACACCTATGACACCTTTGTAAAAGGTGCAAAAGGTGCGATTAAACTCGTCGTGGACATCTTTCCTTTTATCGCTTGCATTATGGTTGCTGTCGCTCTGTTGAGGGTGAGCGGCATCACAGAATTTTTGGCCAAATGTTTGGCTCCTGTTTTCAATTTTTTGGGCATTCCGTCAGAACTTTGTGAGCTGATTTTGCTGCGTCCTTTCACTGGATCCGGCAGCTATGCCCTGCTTGACGATGTCTTCACCACCTACGGAGCGGACTCGTATATTGGAAGATGTGCAAGCGTTATTCTCGGTTGCAGCGAAACCATCTTCTATGTGGCAACCGTCTATCTTTCACAAACCAAAGTTAAAAAATTGGGATATGCGATTCCTTGCGCGCTGGTGGCTTCGATTGTTGGTGCAATCGTGGCTTGTCTGCTTTGCAGGGTGATGTAAAATTTACCACCTGCCTTGCTTGATCGCCTCTATGTATTCTCCGGAAGCATCGTTGGTTGTCAAATTCGGCAAAACTTTCACTCCTGGTTTGCCGCCTTTGACCGCCTCTACCACGAATAATATCACGTTTTTCTTGCCATTTTCTGTAAAAAACATGCGTTTTGGCTCCAATTTTGCCTTTTTTAATTCAAAAATCATTTCTGCGCTTCTGTCTGCGTCGTAAACAAAATAGGCCCTTCCACCAAACCTCAACATCTGGCTTGTCACTTTGCAAAGGTCTGCAAGCGGTAAGTGTTTTTCATGCCGAGCAATCGCCTTGCTTTCATTTTCGTTGCGGATGGCAGCCCCTTCCTTTTTATATGGAGGATTGGCAAAAACCACATCAACGCTGCCCTCTAACATATATTTTTTAAAATTTCTGACATCGTCGTTTACGAGCTCAATATTTTGAATCTGATTTAATTTCAAATTTTTCTGAGCAAGTTTGAAAAGCGGGGTTTGAATCTCAAACGCAGTTATACTTTTGGCATTCGTCTTTTTTGTTGCCAAAATTGAGATGACACCGCTCCCTGTGCCGATTTCCACCGCGTTCTCTTTGCTTTTAATCTTTAAAAAATTTGCAAGCACAACAGAGTCCGAGGTGAAGGCATAAAGATTTTTATCCTGCACCAGTTTCAACCCTTCAAATTGAAGATCATCAAGCCTTTCACTTTTTTTCAAACTCAATTTCATCGAGGTTATATTCCTTCACTTCAACCATATTGTCATTTTCAAATCGGACATTCACCTTCTTTTTCAAAAGGTTGTTGTAAATCACCTTCCCTCTTCCGTCAGGTGTTTTGACAAACGAATTTATCGCAGGCATTTCCTTCAAAGCTTGAATATATGCTTCGTTTTCATATGCCAAACAACACAAAAGCTTGCCGCAAAGTCCACTTATGGAGTTTGGATTCAACGACAGGTTTTGGTTTTTTGCCATTTTGATTGAAATGTGATCAGACAGACCAAACCCTTGCGAGCAACAACACTCCTTTCCGCAAGGACCAAGACCACCCATGTTTCGAACCGCATCACGCGGCCCGATTTGTCTTAGCTCAATTCTAGTTTTAAAACGTTCGGCAAGTTTTTTTGCAAAAGCTCTAAAATCCACCCTGCCTTCGGAGGTGAAATTCACTGTCATTTTTGAATTGTCAAAATTGACTTCCACTGAAACCACTTTCATTTCAAGCCCGCTCTCTTTTGCCATCTTTCGCACTTCCGGCAAGTGCTCCACGGCCTTTTTGTCAAACTCCTCGGCCTTTTTCACCTCTTCTTCCGAGGCCTTTCTCAAAACATTTTTAAGTGGGTCCGAAAGTGAAGATGCGTCGATCAATTTTTCATCTTCAACCACGGTTACAAGGTCGTTGCCCTTTTCCGTTTCCACAATAACCTTGTCGCCTTTTTTATATTTCCCTCCATTAGGGCTGAAAGAATAGGTGGTGATTCCATGGCGAAACCTAACCCCCACAACTTCTATTTGCATAGATACTTAACCTCCAATATATTCATCACCAAGTTGTCCACAACAAGTGGAAAGTTGACATTGTAGCCGATCTCTTTCATGGCTTTAACAATCAGCCCACTAAGTGCAACCAAACATTTGACCGAAAGCTCGTCGCTGACTTCATTTAACTGTTTGCGCAAACCTTCAAGCCTGATGCCTGCCTTTTTGTTTGTTTTAAGCAGCAGCGCATCTTCAAGCACAAGCCCAAAAATTTCCATGATAAGCGAAAAGTCTTCCTTTTTGTCAATCAGCCTTTTCGACCACATAATCGCTTGTTTGCTTGACGAAAGTTTGACAAGAAGCTCGATGGCAAGAAGTGCCAGCTCTTGCAAATCCCCACGCTCTGCAAGTTGCAAGGTTTTTGAAAGATGGCCGCCTCCAATCGCCACGGCCAAACTTTTTTCCTGGTCATCGCCTTTTAGCAAAGGCAAAACAGTTTGAGCTGGCAGTGGTGGAACTTCCACTTTTATGCATCTCGATTTTATCGTTGGCAAAATTTTCTCTGGGAAAGAACTGGTCAAAACATATGCCACCTTTTCATTTGGCTCTTCCAGGCTTTTAAGCAGTTTATTTTGTGCTTCTTCCGTTGAGTTTTCGATGTTTTGCACAATCAAAACCTTTCTTTCAGCAAAGATAGGTTTGACAAAGCTTTCCTCCACGATGCGTTTGCTTTCTTCCACAAGCAGCTTGCCCTTTTCAGGATAGATTTTTACATCAGGGTGCCCACCTGCTTGCAACTTTTTGCAGTTTTCGCATTCATTGCACATTTCAGGACAAATGATTGCTTGCGCAAACAGTTTTGCCACCATGTTTGCGGAAAACGCATCTTTGCTGACGATGAGGTATGAAAAAACATGCCCTCCCTTTTTAAGAGTGCTTAAAAAAGTTTGAAAAAAAGGCATACTTTTGAAAATATCTTCCAGCATGCCTTAATTTTAACACAATTTAACTAAAATGCCAAGCATCTTATTTTACTTTGAGCAATTTGCGCTTGTGGACGCGAAGTGCCCACTTGCAAAGCTCGCTTGCAATCAGCATGACAACAGAGACGAGCAGAATATAAAGCCATTCCCAGCCATTTAAAGTTGCCAGCCCCAAAATCTTGTGCAGCGGAGTTGCAGCGATCAAAGTTAACAAGCCACCAGCAAACAGGATCGCGAGAATGATAAACTTGTTTTTGAATGGATTAGATTTGAATATAACTTTTTCCGTTCTGATTGAAACAAGATAGAAAAATTGCACAATGTTTAAGGTGTAGAAAGCCATGCTCATGGCACTTGCTTCGTTGTAAAGATAAAGCCCAATCACAAACGCAGAAAGCGTTAGCAACGTTTGGACAAGCCCCATAACTATCACCACAACTCCGTTCCCGTCGCTAAACAGCCCCTTGTCCTTCGGTCGCGGCGATTGTTTCATGAGATCGGTCTCTGCCGGTTCCACGCCAAGCGCTATGGCAGGCAGTGAGTCGGTTATCAAATTGATAAAAAGAATTTGTGCAGGCAACATGAAAGTGTATTGCGGAAAGATTATCGTGGCAAAAAACAAAGCTAAAATTTCACCCATGTTGGCAGAAAACAGAAATTTTACAGTTTTTTGTATGTTTTTATAAACTTTTCTGCCCTCTTCCACCGCAATTATGATCGTGGCGAAGTTGTCATCAGTCAACATCAAATCTGCCACTTGTTTGGTGACGTCAGTGCCAGTGATCCCCATTCCTATGCCGATGTCCGCCTTTTTCATGCTGGCAGCATCATTCACTCCATCACCAGTCATGGCAACCACATGCCCAAGTTTTTTGAAAGCGTCAACAATGCGCACTTTATGCTCGGGACTCACTCTGGCAAAGACGCGCACGCTGTCCAGTTTTCCCACAAGCTGCTCATCTGAAAGCAGGTCGAGTTCGGCCCCGGTGAGCACTTGTTTTTTGCTTTTAACAATTCCAACTTCTTTTGCAACGGCATAAGCCGTTTCTTTGTGATCGCCAGTGATCATAACCGGCAACATTCCGGCACTTTTACATTTTTCAACGGCTTCTTTAACTCCTTTGCGAGGCGGGTCTATCATTCCCACCATTCCAACAAAGGTCAAGTTGGTTTCATCAAACTTTTCCCCATTTTCAAGCCTTTTTATTGCAAAGCCCAACACGCGCAGGGCCCTGCCAGCCATTTCAGAGTTTGCAGCTAAAATGCTGTTTAAAAATCCCTTTTCCAAGGCTTTTTCGCTGCCGTTGTCGAGAACCTTTGTGCATTTTGAAACCAAAACATCAACCGCCCCTTTGACAAAGGCGATCTTTCCACCTTTATATTCATTGATCGTGCTCATAAGCTTGCGACTTGAATCAAAAGGAAGTTCGCTCAAACGCTTGTTGATTTTTTCGAAATCCGACTTGTTGATGTCATATTTGCTTACAAATTCAGCAAGCGCGATTTCTGTTGGATCACCTTGAAAGGAATGCTTGCTTTTTCGTGTGTCATTGCACAGCGCCATTCCAGCAAGCAAAAGCTCAAAATCCACACCAAGCATGCTGCGAGAATAACTGAGTTTGCCGTCACAGTAAACTGCCTTAACCATCATTTTATTTTGAGTTATGGTGCCCGTCTTGTCAGAGCAGATGACATCGCAAGAGCCAAGCGTCTCCACCGAATGCAAGTGTTTTACAACGGCTTTGCGCTTTGCGAGCCTGGAAATCCCCAAACTCATGATTATAGTGATGACGGCAGGCATGCTCTCAGGAATCGCCGCCACTGCGATCGCCACCGAAGTCAAAAATGCCTCCAATGGACTGGTGCGAGCGGCTAGCTCTAAAATGAAAGTCACAAGCGCGATTCCCAAAATCAGATAGGTTATAACCTTACCCAGATCCTTTATGCCCTTTTGAAGAGGGGTCATTTCCTTTTCAGTGGAAGCGATCACCGATGCAATTTTTCCAATCTCACTGCTTTTCCCGACAGCCGTCACAACACCTTGTCCGCGACCACAGACCACCGTAGTGCCACTGTAAACCATATTTTTTCGCTCTGCTAGAACTGCACTTTCTTTGCAAATGATTCCGGCATTCTTTTCCACAGGCAAGCTTTCACCTGTAAGCGAGGCCTCATTGACTTGCAAAGCTGCGGATTCAATCAATCTGCAATCAGCAGGAACGATGCTTCCAGCTTCCAAAAGCACGACGTCACCTGGCACAAGTTTGTCCGCTGGGATCGTTTGTTGCTCGCCCCCACGCAACACCCTCGCCTCAGGCCTGGTCATTTGCTGCAAAGCCTCAATAGATTTTTCCGCTTTGTTTTCTTGAATCGCACCAAACATGGCGTTCATAAACACTATGGCCATGATGATCAATGCATCAAACAGTTCGCTTGTTGAAGAGGAAATCAGCCCGATAATCAAAGATACTGTGGCTGCAAGCAACAAAATTATGATCATCAAATCGGCAAATTGTTTGAAAAATTTTTTAATAAAGCCTTCTTTTTTTGGTGCTTCCAGTCTCTCAGATTTATATCTTCCCTCACGAAGAAAAGCCTCCTCTTTGCTCAGCCCGTTAGGCGAAGAGGAAAGCTCTTTAAAGCAAGAATCAATGGTTTTTGAAAAACAGTTGTTCATTTTCACCTAATAAAAAGCGTTAGAATTGCAAGCGCAACAAGATAAAGACTAAACCACTTGAAGTTGAGTTTTTGCGTGAGCTTGATCATCGCCTTCACTGACAAAAGTCCGATCAAAAAAGCAAGCAAAAATGCCAAGATGATTCCAGCAACATTTACATCAGGCATAACTCCACTGGTGGCAAGTTGAAAAATTTCCAAGGCCATGGACAATATGATGATGGGAATACTCATCAAAAATGAAAATTTCGCCACCTCTTCTCTTTTACCACCACTCAGCACGCCTGCGCAAATCGTGGTGCCCGACCTGGATATGCCCGGAAAAGTTGCAAATCCCTGGCCAATGCCCATAAACAGCGCTTGCTTATAAGTTATGCCGTTTTGTATGTTTTCAGAATAAAAGTGGACTTGTTTTTTTTGAAATGCACTTGTGACAAAAAGTAAAATAGCAGTTATAATAAAACAAATTGGCAGCACAGCGCCTTCAAATGTCTCAGTTATAAGTGGATACAAACACAAAACAATCAGACAAGTTGGTATGGTTGCAACTATGAGTTTTTTCCCCAAGTCGCCAAAAGGCCTTTTAAGCACTTGCCAAACCTCTTTGCGCAAGGCCACCACCACCGAAAGCAGTGTTGCAACATGCAAAATTATTGAAACAAAAAGAGAGTCTTCAATTCCAAACAACCTGGACAACAAAACCAAATGCCCGCTGGAAGAGACGGGCAAAAATTCGGTCAACCCTTGAACAACGCCCAACACTATCAAAGCCCAAAACGACGCCATCGACAAACTCCTTCAAAATATTGTGTGTTTTGGACTGGCTTTTTATGACAAAAAAACCTCGCCGTTTTCTTGGCGAGGTTTTCTGTTAGCCGTTGAGTGTTTTGATTTCTTCCAAAAGTTGCTCTATTCTTTTGTTAAGATTTTCAATCTGATCACTTGTTCTCAGGTTTTGTTTAACACTTTCAACACTTGAACGAAGTTCGTTGATCTCTGCAAGCAGCTCATCTCTTCTGTTTTGATTGGTGGTGCCGCTTTCCAAACTTGTGATGGCCTTTTTGATTTCATTGTCAAGCTCATCTTTTTTTGCGGAAAGCTTGTTTTGCTCATCTTCAATCTTTTTGTTTATTTTTTTGAGGCTTGCATTGCTTTCTTCTTTTTTTGGACGACCCCTGCCCCTCTTTGGAGCTTCTGCCTCCACTTTTTTCTTTGTGGAGCCTGCCGGTCTGCCACGCTTTGCTGCTGGTTTAGCTGGCGTTGCCGTGGTTTTTCTTGGTCTGCCACGTGGGCGTTTTTCTGTGACCATCTCTTCAAGGGTTTTTTCTTCACCCTTTCTTGGTCTGCCACGCTTTTTGCTTGATGCGGTTGTTTCCGACTTTTCTTCTTCTTGCTTCACAGGCTCGTCCTGAATTTCTGCGGAAGGAACGTATTCCTCCACAATAGCACCAGGGATTTCTTCTGCCTTGGTTGGCGCTACAAAGTCAAAGTCGTCATTTTCAATATCAGGAATTTTTAGCTCTGGCTTGCTTGCAATTTGAGCCATCTCCTCACGAACTTCCTGAGAATGTTCTTTGACAATGTTTGAAATCTCCTCAGGGCTTTGCAAATGCACCTCTTCGTCGCTTTCTTGAACAGCAGCTTCTTGTTTTTTCTGCTCCTCTTTTTCAGCGGTTTCGATTTCGATTGGCTCATAATCGACACCAAGTTTGCGTTTTAAAGTTTCATTCTCGTCGATCACACGTTTGAGTTGGGCTTCCTTAACCGTCAGATCTTCTTCAATTTTTTCATTGCTTTCTTTGAGCTCGGAAATTTTGTCTTTAACCTTCTTTTCAGCATTGGTGTGTGCAGCTTTGAAAAGTTGAGCATAGAAACTTTCATACTCGCTCATCATGGCTTCCTCAACCACACCTTTGCCTGCTTCAAGCTCTTCATTCAAGCTTTTGACAGCCTCTTCATATTCTCCCTTTTCAACCAAGTAGCGACGCTTTTGTTGTTCGAATTCGGCTTCGTCTTTTTCTTGCTTTGTAAGTTCTTGATTTTGTTGTTTTCTCAAAAAGTTGCTTTCAATACGGTTTGTGGTTTCCTCTTGTTGTTGACGCAATCTCTCAATGTTTTCCTTCGTGATTTGCATCTTTTTCTGATAATCTTTTTGCACGTTTTCAAAGTTACGTTTTAAAGATTCCAGTGTGGCCTCGATCTGGGCAATTTTTGCAAGCGTTTTGTCTCGCTTGGAAAGATATGCCTCCGATTCTTTCATGGCCCTTTCTAAAATGTTTTGACCGTTGATTCCAAGTTTTGAAAAATCATATTTTTCATAAACCACGCTTTCTTCTTCTGCAATTTTGTCAAACTCTTCTTTTTCCTTTCTTGCCCTGCTTTCAAGATATTCTCTAAGTGCAGGAATGCCTTTGTCAATCTCTTCCGCGGTGAAGAGAAGTGAATAGTCGATGTAAGGTGGAAGGTTTACGCAAGCGTTGTCGATAAATCTGTCAAACAGGTGCAGGTTTTGGTAAAGCTCGTCAAGATTTGCATTCTTTCTCGCTTGCAAAATTACAACAGCGATAGCACACATCAGCAGCATGAATATTGGTGCTACAAGAGCGATGATGATCATGGTTGCATTCAAAACGGTGTTTGAGATGTTGTTGTAAGAAATTCCCAGCACGAAAACCACAAGCATCCAAATCACAGAAAACCAAACAAGGTTTTTAATGTTCAAAGCATAAGAGCTTGTTCTGAGTGGCTTTTCGATGATGTTTTCAACAGACATATATTCCGATGGCGCTTTTTCACGATAGAGTATGTATTGTTGCCAGTTGACAGCCAAACGCTTTGGCGCCTTTTTGACCATGTTGTTGAACTCTTTGATGTTGTCCTTGTCCAAAGTTTTATATTTGAAAAGCCAACGATTCAATGTGTCGAGCGAGCGACGCATTCTGGCCTCATATGAAAATCTGCTTTTAATTGCAAAAAGCAAAATGAAAAACAGCTCCAATCCCAAGCCCAAGAAAAATATTAAATTAAAAGTTGTTGATGACGTGAGGTTTGCGAAGAAGGATTCAAATGCGCTTTCCACGTCAGCTAGCAATGAAAAATTCATGACTATTTCTCCTTTTTCACAATTAGTATAACACAAGAAAAAATAATTTACTAATAATTTTTAAATAATTTTTTAAATAATTTAATAAATAATTATTTTCTTATTTAAAAGCGACAACAAATAAATTTTGTCAATAGTAATATTTTCAGCCTTTTCTATCGCTTGTTTATACAACTCTAGCTGTGCTTGATAGCGATTTTTTAATATTTTTTCATTATTTTCTCGCGTGAATTTATAGTCGATTAAAATGTTTTCATCGCCAACTGCAAAAAGGTCCACCACGCCTTGAACCAACTGATTGTTTTCAAGTTTTAAAACAAAAGGTTTTTCTTTAAATATTTTTTTGTTTTCAACAAGAGGTTTGATTAATTTAATATTTTCAAAAATTAAATTAAAATCCACTAATTTTTGCATATTTTCATCGAATTTTTTGCTAATTAATTGATTTTTAACGTCATCTACTGAAAACACATTTTCAAAATCCAGCAAGCGCAAAGCCTCATGATAGGCGGTTCCAGTCTGCGAGAAAATTGGATTTGCGTTTGAAAAATCTTCGCCTGAGGCAGAAAGCTCCGTCACTGAAACCTTTTGTTTGATTTGCGTCTCGTCTTTGAACGGATAAGAAAAGTTCAAATAATCTTCAAGTTTTTTCACAACTTCAAGGTTCACTTCCCTTGTGGCCGCTGCAACTTTTTCCACCTCAAAGGATTCAACTTGATCGATTTCGCTGACGAGGGCGCCCTCTTGTGTCGCAAGAAGCAGTGAAAGCACGCTGGAAAATTTTTCAATGCCCCCATCAAACAGCTGCGCTTTTTCACTGTCAAAAGTGCCTGTTATCACCAGATGAGATTTGGCTCGTGTCAGCGCCACATACAAAATCATAAGCTCATCAATTCTTTCAGATTTGCGAGCCATAAGTCTTTCAGCAAGCAGCATTGGCGAAGCGAATTTTTGAAAGTTTTCAGTGTCATAATAACTAAGCGCCAAACCAAGCGTTGTGTTTATTTTAAAGCTTGATGGGTCTGGCTTTATCATAGGCTTGCCTGTTCCAATCAAAATCACGATTGGATATTCCAATCCTTTGCTTGCATGGATAGAAGATATTGTGATGGCATCGGAAGAAGCACTTGATGCAATGGCGACACCACTTTCAAGATAGGAAAGCAGGTCCGGAACGCTTTTATCATTTTCAAAGCCGGCGATAGCATACAAGAGCGCGTCAACATCTTTTGCGCCATTTTCTCCAAGCTCGTTTAACAGATAAGAGTAAAAATCGGTTTCGTTGAACAAATTTTCGAGGGCACGTTTGGCACCATAAAAGCAGGTCTGTTTTTTAAACAACAAAAATCTGTTGCGTGCATTTTTGATTTTGTCGTCAGTGCTGTTTTCCACCATTTGCCAAAGTGGCGCCCTGTCATCTTTCCTAAGGATTGCAAGTTCGTCCACGCTCAACCTGACAAAAGGAGAAAGCAGAAAAGCCGCAAGAGAAATGTCGTCATGAAAGTTTACACAAAGAGACAGCAGTGACAAAATAAGTTTGATGTGTGTTTTTTCTGTAATATCTGAACGCAGCGTGGAGACAAAAGGCAGCTTTCGCTCGCGCAACTCATTCATGACAGCATCGCTGACATCTGATCTGGAACGTGTGAGAATGGCGATGTCGCTTGGAGCCACCTTTCGATAGGCGTTGAGTTTTGAATCAAAAATTTCATGCGTCAAAAATTCTTCCACACGAAGTGCGACAATCTTTGCCTCTTTAATTGCAGAATCCTCGCTCGTCAGTGGATCGTCAAAAATGCTGTATCCTTCAACCCATTCGCGTTTTTGTGGCCTGGATTTTTTTGCAATGTCAATTCTTACAGCCGGCAATTTTGTTTCGAGATTTTCAAGTTTGCCTTTTAGCATAGACGTTTTTAAGTAATCGATTCCGCTGGACTTTTCTGTCATAACCTTTGAAAAGACGGAATTTACAAAATTTAAAATCTTAACATCGCTGCGATAATTCTCTGTCAAATACAGAGTGTCGCTTTCAGGCTTGCCTGCAAAATTTGCGCTGTCTGCCAGTATAATCTTGGCCGTGGCATTTCGAAAAGCATATATGCCCTGTTTTGGATCTCCAACAGCCACAAACCTTCCCTTTTCACTTATCGCTTTGACAAGTTTTTCTTGAACTGGGTTGGTGTCTTGGTATTCATCAATGAAAACAAAATCATATGCTTGCTGAACATCATCGAGCAGCACTGGGTTTTCAAGAATGAGTTCACTTTGCCACTCAAGGTCGTTGAAATCGAGCACATTTAAATCCATTTTTCTGGCTTTGAAAATGCGCTCAAAAATTTGTTGCAGTTTGTAAATTTCAATAGTTATGCTTTTGGTTTGCTCACCGCTCCAAATGCCCTTTTCAGCAAGGTTATACTTGGCCGGTAGTTTTAAAAGCGAAAGTGCTGCTTCTTTTATTTCAACAATGTCGGAAAGTTTTTCATATCCTCTTAAAACCGGCTGACGAGAAATGCTGTGCTGGTTTAAATATTGCAAATTTTCAAGCAAAGCGTCCGAATTCACGCCCTTGAAAACATTGTAAATTTCGTCAAGATAGGTTTTGACCTTTTGGTTGTCACAATAAAAGTCCTCGATTTTTCTTAAAATTTCACCAGCTTGTGAAATTATTTCATCGTTTAATATTTTGCAACTTTCTTCAAAAAATCTGTCAAAATTTTGAGAAAATTCTTTCAATTTTTCCTCTCTGCCAGCCTGAGCAGAAAAGAACGCATGCAGAGCAAAAATAATCTGTTTGATGCTTTTGTTTTCTCTTATTGTAAAAAACAATTCCTCAAAACCTTTCGGGCTCTCTTTTTTAAACGCCTCCACCGCTTCGATAAATGCATCTTCCATGATCTTGGAAGTTTGGTTTTCATCAAGCACCGCAAAACTTTCAAGCTCTGGCAGGTGTGAAATATTTCGTTTGATAAGTTTTTCTAAAAACGAGTGGATTGTGGAGATATCACTTATTAAAAGCTCATCAAGTTGATCCTGAATGCGAGGGTTTTCGACATCTTGCAACAGTCTTTCACCAAGCCTTTCTTTCAGCTCGGCTGCGGCAGCCTTTGTAAAAGTCAAAATCAGCATGCGTTTCACAGACGCGCCTTTTTCTATGAGCGAAGCGATGAGCTCAATCATCGTGGTGGTTTTTCCTGCACCTGCCGATGCCGAAACCACAAGCTTTTGCTTGTCAAAGGCAAAGACTTTTTCTTGTTGTGGTGATGGCGTAAATTTCATGCCTTGCCTCCTTTTCTTTTGCCACGATTCGCATCATAAAGGCATATCGCACCATAAGGGCAATATTCACATGAATCCTGGTCTGGATAAGGTGCAAGCTTGCCTTGCCCAATCAAATCTGCGCCGGAGGCTAAAAGTCGTTGTGCTTCGCAGAGCAACTCTTGCATTTGCTCTTCCGTGACAGCGGAGTTTTTCTTGACATTGACACCAAGCTCTTCTGCCTGCTGAGTCGTGATGCCAACCAAACTGGATTTTTGTGCCGCTTTATATCCTAATTTGACATCGAAATAATAAACTCCTGCGCATTTCATGCCGGACTGCCTTTCCAAAAGAGAGGCATAAGCTGCCAGCTGCAACTTTTTGCCATATTTTAAGTCAGACAGCAGATTTGTTGTTATCCTTCCCGTCTTGTAATCGATGACTCTGAAATAGTTTTTGCATTTGTCCACCCTGTCGGCTCTTCCAGCAACGGCCTTGCCATGAATGCTTCCTTCGAGTTTTTCTTCGATCAGCCATAGCTCAAAAGGTGAATCCGCATTTTCGCTTGTAATTTTTTCAATAATTTTCACAAGATCTCTTTTCAGCCTACTTTGAAAAAGTTCGCGATCTGAAATCTGTCTGCGCGAAAGCAACTTGGAAATTTCTTCGGTTAAAAATGCGTCAAGCCTGCTGAAAGGAATGCTTTGATAACCAAACCTTTTGCCGTAACGTGCGATGACTTCGTGCACGAGCGACCCAAGCTCTGCTGGCGAAAGTTCATTTTTTAAAAGTTGTGTCAAATGCAAAACATTTTCACAATAAACCTTGAATGGACAATCATAAAACTTTTCAATCTCTGTCGGTTTTATCTGCTGCCCTAATCCAAGTTGTGAAGCACAAGAAAGATTTTTTGCAAGTTTTAATTTGTCCAAGTTTGTTTGCGAAGCAAGTTTTAACTCTTCATCAAACTTCTCTGCCCGCCTTGACGCCAAAAGCTGTTTGGCAACCGCTCTGTTTCTGCCGACTGCAAGCAAAAGCTTTCTCTCATCTGAATCTTCCGGAGTGATCAGGTTTTTTACAATCTCTCCTTCTTTGATTCCAAAAATCTTGATAAGTGAAGAAACC